>JBCCVK010000188.1:0-5400 GCA_039195495.1 Pseudomonadota bacterium | reverse complement strand
GTGAAACCATGTGATTTCGATATGTTGGTGATTTCCCGGCGTCCAATTCGCGCCGGACGCCATAGGACTTGTGCCGTCCGGCGAGAGATAAGGCGCGCAGCCCAAAGGCGGCAGACGAGTTTCAGCATGTGAAAGGGGGGATACGACCGCGTTTTTCGACAGGAGCCGCCCAAACACCATCGGCATTCGGATCATCGGCACAGCGTCGCGAATCGCCGCTCGAGGGTTTCCACGAAAACGCGCATGCGTTTGTTGAGGCGCCGATTGGCGCCGTAGACGACGTAGATCCCGAAATCCGCGTGCTCGAGCTCCGGCAGGACCTGGATCAGCGTTTCATCCCGAACAGCCCTGGCGACGATGAAATCCGGGAGGCGGATGATGCCGAGACCGTTGAGGGCAGCATCCAAGAGGAATGTGCCGCTGTTGGAGTTGAGGGCCGGTTGAAATTCAACGGCCTTGACCTTGCCCTGGCTGAGAAACTCCCACCTAGCCCGTCGCGTGGCGCCGTAATTCAAGAGCGGATGCGTCCCAAGCTCACCAAGGTCTTTTGGCAGGCCGTGTTTTTCCGCGTAAGACGGGCTTGCGAAAAGCCCGTGCCGCGTCACCCCGAGCGGATAATGCGTCAGTCCCGCCAGGTCGCTCCTGGTGATGCGGATCGCCAGGTCATAGTTTTCGCCATCGAGATCCACGGTTCGATCGTCGAAATCCAGGGTCAGATCGATCTCGGGACGTGCTTTCATGAAATCGAAGAGCACCGGTTGAAGGAAGGACAGTCCGAACTCCCGGGCGATCGAAACCGTCAGCGGCCCGCTCGGACTGTGGGAGGAATGCATGAAGTCCGCGTCCAGATCGTCCGCCTCGGAGACCATTGCGCCCGCCCGCTGGTAAAGCTCCTGCCCGGCGTTGGTCACCGCCCAGTTCCCCGGCTGGCGGTCGATCAGGCGAACGTCATATCGCCCTTCCAGCCGCCCAAGGCGGCGGCTGACGGCGGATTTCGCAATCCCCAGCGCTTCGGCCGCACGGGCAATGCCGCCGCTGTCGACGACCGTGACGAACAAACGAAGGTCTTCGATCTGGCCCATTCTTCCGTTCTCGATAAGTGAACCACAAGGTAACATTTTTTCGCCTAGACCGAAAAATTGCAACCCTTAGACTGCCGCCCGTGCAACCATTCGATGGAGACCGAGATGCCGATTTCCAAATCCTTCCTGACCGCAAGCGCGCTGGCCGTGGCCGCCGCCGGTGCGGGCCATGCGCAAGACGCGACGCTGCAATCTGCCGGGGCGCTGGCGTTCGATAACGGCAATGTCCTGTTTGTCGGCGATGCCAGGGCGGGCCGCGTCCGGGCTTTCGACCTCGGCGACAGCGTCATCGACCAATCCGCCTATCGGCTTGGCCGCGCCCAGACATTCGAGGGTCGTACCATCTTCGACAATCTCGACGTGGAAATCGCGGCGCTTCTCGGCACCGCCGCCGAAGACGTCGTGATCAACGACATGGTCGTGCATAAGCCGAGCGGGCAGATCTTCCTGTCCGTCCATCGCGGTCATGGCCCCGACGCCGAAGCGGTGATCATGTCCGTCAACAACGGTGCGCTCGAGCTCGTTGATCTCGCCGCGACCGATCATTCCTCGATGAGCGTCGGCCCGGTGCCGACCGAAGGGACGCTGGAATTCGGTCAGCCGCTGAACACATTGGCGATCACCGATATGGACTACTACAATGGTGAACTGTTCGTTGCCGGTGTCTCAAACGAGGCGTTCAGTTCCAAATTGCGCCGCATACCCTATCCCTTCACGAATGCGCTCAGCACCTCGTCGATCGAGATTTGGCACGCCGTGCACGCGCAATATGAGACCCGCGCACCGATCATCGCCCAGACCGTGGCCGAACTGAACGGTGAACCGACGCTGATCGCCATCTACGCCTGTACGCCCATCGTCCGCATCCCGCTCGCCGCGCTGACCGACGGCGCGAAAGTGAAGGGGGCGATGATCGGCGAGATGGGTTTCGGCAACACGCCTTTGGACATCGTGCCCTATGTCAACGCCTGGGATGGCAGCCGCAACGTGGTGGTGACGAACACCAATCGCTCCGCCGTCTCGCTGAACCTGGAGGCCGTGGCCGCGGCGGAACCGATGCCGGAGGGGGAAGATGTGCAACCCATGTTCTCCGTCGCCGGCGTGTCACAGTTCCCATTGCCGATGAGCGGCGCCTTGCACCTCGACATCCTGGACGAAAACTATGCCGTGGTGGTGCGCCACAGCCCCGAGGATGGGCGCAACATCCAGTTGCACACCCTGCCGCTGCCATTCTTCTTCGACCGCGCCGATCACGTGGTCGAGATGAACTTCGAAGGCGGCCCCGACCCTTTCGGCTACAAGGCGGCTCCGCCGCTCACGTACAATTGATGGCGCGCGCGAGACATCCGGTGCGGCAGGCTTTGCTTGCCGCGCTCGCGCTGGTGCCGCTGTCCGCCCTGGCCGAGATCGAAGCAGCGTTCGACCCCGCGTCCGGGACCATCGCCGTTTCGGGACTTGCGCCGGACGCGCATGCGCGGATTCTGGCCGATCCGGACCGGCTTCGCCTGCGCGTCGCGGGGCTCGATACCAAGCGGCCCATGCTGGCCTCCTTCGCACGGCACGATGGGCGCATCGTCGTCACGCCGCGTTTTCCCTTGCGCGCCGGGCTGGATTATGTGCTCGACCTCGGCCCGCATCGCCTCGTCGTCGCCCTGCCGGCGCCGGAGGCGAAGCGGCCGACCCTGACCGCCTTTGCCCCCGCGCAGGCGGTGATTCCGGCGAATACCTTGAGGCTCTATTTGCAATTCTCCGAACCGATGGCCCGCGGACGACTGCGCGAAACGGTGACCTTGCTTCGCGGCGACGGCACCGAAGTGAACAGCCCGTTCCTGACGCTCGAGGCGGAGCTTTGGGACCCTTCGCAAACACGCGCCACGCTGCTGCTCGATCCCGGCCGCATCAAGCAGGGGGTCGGGCCGAACGTAGAGGCCGGCGCACCGCTCGACCCGGGAGAAAACTATCGCCTGATCGTATCGGGTCGAATGGAAAGCGCCAAAGGTGTCCCGCTGGGCACCGAAGCGGCAATGACTTTCCGCGCCGGCCCGGCCGAGCGCCGGGCGATCGACCCGGGGAGTTGGCGAATTCTCACCCCGAAGCCGGGCGGACATGCGCCCCTCGCCATCGCCTTCGACCGCATCATGGACGGCGCCGCTCTGCCGCGGCGCCTGACATTGCAAGACCCGCGGGACAGGATCGTCCGCGGTCGCGTCACCACCGACGGCGGCGGCTGGTCGCTGACGCCCGAAGACCCCTGGCAATTCGGAACCTACCGCCTCGTCGTCGATCCCGCGCTGGAGGATGTGTCGGGCAATACCCTGGGCGCCCCCTTCGATGCCGACCGCGGCACCATCGCGACGGAGCGGGCCCCTGCCCTGCTGGAAATCGAGATCGCCGCGCATTGACGCCATAGTCGCAATGCTCCTGGCCGCGCGCCAGCGGAAGGCAGCGGCCGAAATTTCCGTGCCCGTCCCCGCGTCATCCGCCGTCCCCGCCCAGGATGACCTCGTGGAGATAGGCACCGATGCCAAGGCTTTGGCGCCACTGGCGGGGATAACCAAGGGAGACTTCCTGGAACGGCACGCCATCGGTCCACCTGGTGCGGCGAATGTGAAGATGGCCGTGGATCACGGCCCTGGCACGGAACCGAATATGCCAGTCCGCGGTCAGCCTGGTGCCGCACCACGGCGTGAAACGCGGCACCAGCGGCAGCACGGCATGCTGTTCCAGAAGCGGAAAATGGTTGATGAGCACCGTCGGCAAATGCGGATCGCACCTCGCAAGACGCGCTTCGGTGTGCCTGCAGCGGGCTTCACACCATGCGGCGCGGCTCGCATAGGGATCGGGATGCAGCAGAAACTCGTCATTGCAGAGGGCATTGCCCGCGGCCGCCCATTCGGCCACGTCCCGCAGCGCGACATCGCCGGGGCGAAAACTGTAGTCGTAGAGAACGAAGAGCGGGACGATGAGAACCGGACCCGCGGGATGATCGAAGACCCGGTAAGGGTCTTCGGGGTTGAGGGCCCCGTAACGCCGGGAAATCCCCACGCGCCGCTAATAGTGCGGCACGCCCCGCAATCCATCCTTGCCGTTCAGCAAGGTCCAGAGATCGTGGTTGCCCGGCACCCACACGATCTGGCGGAAACGGGGCGTCAGGACGCGCAGCGCATGCTCGAGATGCTCGGGCCGGTCGCCGACATCGCCAGCGAGGATCAGCCAGTCATCCGCATGGACCGGCATGTCATCGAGGGCGGCGCGGTTCGCTTGATGGGTAATGTGAAGATCCGAAATCGCCCAAAGCCGTATCGATCCGCTCCCGCCATTTGCAAGGCCCGTCGAACCGACCGGCATGTGACATGGCCGCCATCGGGCGACCCGATCCGAATGTTAGTGCATCGCCGGCCCCAGGTCCACCGGAACGACGCTTTCCAGCGCGGTCTGTCCCTGTCCCACCCGGGACATATCCGCTTCTGCCTGGGCTTCTCATGGCGCATATATGTCCGTTACTGCGGCAATCCGCCGCTGCGTGTTCATTCCGCCCTGCCGGCGTCCGCGGATCGTGCGATTGCCCGGCCTCGGTTCGCGTGTTCCGGAGGACGGCGAAGCAACGGCCCCGTAAGACACGCCCATGGTCCGCGCCAGAACTTCGACCGGATATGTGACCCGGTTCGCCATCATGAAGGCGAAGACCTCGGAGCAGACATATCGTTCTGAGCGGGCCAGGCGCCACCGATCAGGAAGCGCCGGAGAAAAAGCGCTTGCCCCGAATGCCGGCCGAACAGGGCATGAACGACAAGGACACCAAGGGCGAACATGCGTATGGCAGATCCCTGAGTGCCGGCATCTATCCCCGAAAAATATTTTCGAATTTCCTCCCGCGGGCCAGTTCGTCGACCAACTTATCGAGATAGCGGATCTCTCGCATCATCGGGTCTTCGATGTCTTCCACCCGAATCCCGCAGACCACGCCCTCGATCAAGATCCGGTTCGGATTTTTGGCGGGCGCTTGGGCAAAGAAGGTCTCGACATCGCGCCGATCCTCAAGCGCCGCCGCAAGACCGTCGGCGTCATAGCCGGTGAGCCAGGCAATGATTTCATCCAGCTGCGCCTGCGTCTTTCCCTTCTTTTCGACTTTGTCGACGAGCAAAGGGTAGATGCCGGCGAAACTCATTTTGAAGATTTTGGGTGTCATATCGCCGCCCCCCTGCGGCCGAGCCTAAAGGATTTTCGCACCGATGTGAATCTTCGAGGGTCCGTCTTGCGTGGCGTTTTGGTTCAGCGTGATGCTGGATGAGCAGGCCAGCATGCCTGGGCCGACCTC
>JBCCVK010000187.1:0-5408 GCA_039195495.1 Pseudomonadota bacterium | reverse complement strand
GGAACGCCAACCTCCACGAAGGGGGTGCTTTCACCGGGCAGACCACGTTTGACGGCCGCGTCGAGAGACGCATCGCCGAGCCAATGGACATAGTCCTGCCGCCCGGCAACCAGATTGTGGGCGCCGATACAGGCCGACGTGGTTTCCGTCATGCCGAAAACCGGTTTGATCACATTCGCAGGCAGTCCATGCGGCAACAGGAGCGACAGAAAACGTTGATTGCCCTCGTGGCTGACGGCTTCTCCCCCATTTTCCCACATCTTCACGCAGCTCAGATCCCAGGAGCCGGCGCGAATTTCCGTGGCCTTTTCGTTCAACATATTGAAACCGAAATTCGCCATCCACAAAAGTGAAACCCGATACCGATCTATGAGATCGAGCAACCGGACAGGATCGGACAGAATATGGTATGTATCGACATGTATCTGATGATTGGCCCGGCACAGATCGCGCATGTGATGCTGGACGAGGCCGCCGACATGATCGATGGCCAGCCAGTTGAGCGACGTCTCGCATGCGCCGAAATCGTAAGCCTCCCCCACGGCGCGCGACAGACTCACAAGATTGGCATGGGTCAGCACCACACCTTTCGGCGCACCGGTCGAACCCGATGTCAGCAACATCAGCGCATTTCGATCGGGCGTGAAATCTTTCCCGCTCAGCGGGGCCGCATCCGCAGCCTCTTCGATACACAATATGTCGGCCGACAGATCACGCGCTTGCAGCGCTGCGCGCATGCGTCGAGCGTGTTGCCGACTTGTGAGCACAGTGCGCCCCTTCAGCATGGTTTCGGGGCCAAGCAAATGCCACAGCGGATTTCCGGCAACGTCATAGGGATCGGGCGGCGTCAACGGTACGGGCAGGACACCGGTCAGAATGCTCGCCCAGATACCGGTGAAAAGATCCCTTGCCGCATCGCAATGCACGATCAGTTCGTCACCGGGTTTCAGACCGCTTCGCCTGAGAAAACCGGCCAGTTTCGAAGCCTCTTCGAGAAGCTTGCGATAGGGCACATCTTGCGATGCGCCGGTCTTATCGATCAGCACCAGACCCCGATCGGTCTCGGCCGCGCGCTGCAACCGGTCGATCAACGTATCGGTGGACGGCGCCAACTCTGGCCCATGCACGATGGACTTGCGGGAGGCCGGGTAGACCGGACCGCTCACGGTCAACGCCTCCGGCAGCGGCAATCCGGGCAATTCCCGGATTTCCACCCGCGGCTCTATATGGACAGGGCGGTCCTTATCCTGCGTCAGTCGCGCCGCGCAGTGGCGCAAGAGCCAGTCATCGGGCGGGGCAGTTTCAAGAAGCGTCTCGACATCAACGCCGCCATCGTCAAGACGCGGAAAGGACGGCAGTATCACATATCCGATCGGGTCGGCCCATCGGGGCAGAACCGCCTGCAGGGCGGCCTTATCGCAAGGCGCATTTCCGAACACGACCATACGGGCCCGGTCGGTTCCATCATCGCGGCAGATAGCGACAGAACCACCCAGACCCGCCCCGGCAAGCGCGCGTTCGACCAGCCCGGGGGACAAACGGCGCCCGGCATGACGCCATCGGTCCAGATCGGCGCCATCGAACTCGACATGGCCGTCGGCGCGATGCCGCGCCCGATAGTCGGTCTGCCATCGGCGATCCTGCGGAAGCTTCAGATCCTTTATCGTTTCAGCCCACTCGGGCAGAACGCCGGCAAGTCCGAGCTGGCCCCAGGCATTTTCCGGCAGCGGCCGACCCGATGCATTCAGCACCCGATGGCGGCCCAGAACATGTCCTCGACAGGCGTCGCCGCCGGTGATCGCCAAGACGAAATGATCGCCAAATCCATGCTGATGCCGCGTGTCCGATCGCACGACCTTTCCGGCGCCCCATGTCACGATCCGTTCCCAGTCGGAAACGCCATACGAAGCGAGCGCGGCGATGGGCGCGGCCAGCAGCGTACCGGAAGCCGGCGTCAGATCGGCCGGGTCGTTTGCGATCGTGACCCGCTTTGCGCCGCCGATCAACGCACGGATGGCAAGCGGCAGCCAGGCGTCGGTGCGCCAGTCGGCCAGAATTGCAACCGCGCCGGGCAGCGTCTCGGGAAGCGGAAGCCTGCCGAGCGTGGCAAGCGGATGCGCGACCGCCCCAACCAAAGTCTCATACGTCACCAATCCAGCGTCGAGGCGCATGGACGGGACATCGCTTTGGGAAATCTGGTCGCCCTCCACGCGGAGCCCGACCTGGCCGCCGGTCACGGGGGTGGCGCCGCAAAGCCAAACGGCGAGCGTGGCGGCGAGACTTTGCACCGCATTGGTGTCGGATACGTCCACCAATTCCTGTTCGGAGAGGGCGCGCGCGCGCAATGACTCGGCAATGCGCGCGGTTTGCGCCGCCAGATCCGGCCCGGACACATCGTTCAACGAAACGGAGGAAAGGCGTGAAAGCCGCGCGAGCACATCTTGCGCCAGCGCAGCCTTTTCCGGCGTCTCGGAAAAAAGATGGGGTTTCATGCGGGCTCTCCGATCACCTGGTCGCGCCGTGCCGTGTCCGGGGCGTTGCGCTTGAGCGCCACCGCAGTCCGCAACCAGGCCGCCATGAAGGCGCGGTTATTGGCGCGCCAGCGGTTCACCGGGCGTTCCACATCGTAATTGACGGGCGGTCTGGGCGACTTGCCTTTCGACTTGGCCGTCAGATACTCCTCCGCAAGGCGTTTCGTCGGATAATCCTGATGCCCCTGAAGCATCAAAAACCGGCCGTCGGACGATACAACCGTGGTATGACCGCTTGCCTCACACCAATCCAGCGGGATCAATCGCCCCGCCTCGACGGCCTTTTGATACGCAACGGGTTCCAGCACGGCGTACCGGCTTTGCGGAAGCCAGAACCGATCATCCAGTCCCTGCATAAAAGGGTGGTCGGGCTTTAGATTGGTCATTTCGAACACCCCCGCAATCTTCTCGGGGAAATGCTGTTTTTCGATGTCAAAAAAGACCTTGCCAACGACCTGCGCCCC
Source organism: Pseudomonadota bacterium (assembly GCA_039195495.1). Lineage (GTDB taxonomy): Bacteria > Pseudomonadota > Alphaproteobacteria > Rhodobacterales > Rhodobacteraceae > JBCCVK01. Next base: position 2,413 of record JBCCVK010000187.1, on the reverse strand, counting down.
CCAGCACACCCCAGCGATGGAGCCGACATGCCGACTTGCGTCACGCAATGTGGCCACCGTCTCGTCCCAATAGGTCGCTTCGGTAAAATTGGGGTTAATGTCCATCGCCGCCCCGGTAAGCAGCAAGGCATCGCAACGATCGATATCGGTCTCATCGTAGAAACGATGAGTCTTCGCCAGGATATCCTGATCGCTGCTGCGATAAGGATGGTTGCGCACCCTGATCCAGTCGATCTGGGTGCCGGCCGGCAGAACCTGACGCATATAATCCGGATAGATCTCCGCCTGCGGCATAAGATTGATGATGGCCAATCGCGCGGGCGCCTTTGAAACTTCGATGCTCATGCTGTTACCTTGTGGAAAATCTTTGCGTCTTTTTGAGAAATTGCAGAGAGTACGTGTTCGGCCACCAGGTCCGGATACTCTCGGACGAAATAATGGTCACCCTTCAGCAAATTCAGCGTGCATTTCTCGGCGAATTGCTCCCAGGCGCGCCAGTCGTTCTCGTAACCTTCGGTCAAGGGATCGGACTGCCCGATCAGGCAGGTCAGCGGGGTTTTGATCCGGACCGCCGAGGTTTGAAGGCAGGTCTGGAAGTAACGCCTCGCCTCATTGCCATCATGCCGCAGAAGCCGGCCTATGGCCTGCGCCTCGGCTTCGGAAAGTCCGTCAAAGCCGCCGAGCGAGGCAAAATTCCCCGCAAGTTCGACATCGGACACTTCCGCGAAGAGATCCCCGTCGAAATCCACCTCTGTATGGTGCGGATACGCCGCCGCGACGACAAGACCCCTGACATCCATCTCGGCCAACTCCAAACGGCGCGCGATTTCGGTCGCCAGCGCGACCCCGCCGCAATGGCCGTAAACGGCAACGGGGCGCCCCTTGTGAACCGCCGCGGCTTCCGCGACCCGCGTCGCGATCTGATGCACCGTTTGCAGCGGGCTGTCGGAGCCGTCGTGCTCATGGCCTGGAAGACGGACGGAGCACACCTTCATCGCCGGGGCCAGGGCATCGGCGAGCCCTTGATAGACCCCCGCGTGACCGCCACCGTAAGGCACGCAGATCAAAACCGGGGTATCGCCCCCGTCAGGCCCTTCGGCCAACGTCGCCAAAATACCGTCCAGCCCCTCGCCGCGGCCAAGATGTTCAGCCACCGCACGGATGGTCCGATACTGATACAAAACGGTGATGGGAATCGGCTGACCCGGCAACCGGCACGCGCGGAGCGCTTTCAGGGAATTGCCGCCCATGTCGAAGAAACTGGTTTCCACATCCAAATCGTCGGACGACATGTTGAGCACATGCGCCCAGTGGTCCGCCAACTGCTTCTCCAGATCGGTTTCGGGTGGCTTGCGGTCCCGCACGACCATGGCGAAATCGGGTGCCGGCAAATCGCGGCGGCTGACTTTGCCATTGGCGCTGAGCGGCAACGCCTCGAGCCAGACGAAAGCTTCCGGCACCAGATGTTCGGGCACGCGCTGGCGCAACCAGGCGCGCAAGGACGCGGCATCGGGTCTTTCGCGCGCCGCATCCTGCGCGACCACATAAGCCGCGAGGCGCCGTTCGCCCGAGGCGTCCTGCGGGGCCGCGACGATGCATTTGCCGATGTCGGGATGTCCGCACATAACCGTTTCGATCTCACCGAGTTCGATCCGGACACCCCGCACCTTCACCTGAAAGTCGATGCGGCCAAGCAACTCGATCACGCCGTCCGGGCCAAATCGCGCCAGATCGCCCGTACGATAAAGGCGATCACCGTGCGTCCCGCCCCATGGACAGGGAACGAACTTTTCCGCGGTCAGGGCCGGCCGGTCGAGATAACCCGCGGCCATGCCGACACCGCCCAGCAAAAGCTCACCCGGAACGCCGGCCGGCAGAGGTTCCATGTCGTCATTGACGATATAGGCAACCTGATTGCCCATCGGACGCCCGTAGGGAATGCTCAGCCAATCCTTATCGACCTCGCCGACCGGATAGGTGACCGAATCCACCGAAAGTTCCGTCGCGCCGCCGGCAGAGACGAATTTCGCGTTCGGGAAGACCCGACGTACCCGATCCGGTTGAGTCAGAGGGATCCAATCGCCATCGAGAATTGTCAAGCGAAGCGTATCGCGAGCAGATGGCCTGTCCTCGGCAGCGTCGAGCATGGCATCCATCAGCGCGGGTGCGGAATGCCACAGAGTGACACGTTCACGTTCGATCAGATCAAGCCAGTGTTCCGGATCCTTTTCCCGTCCGAGTTCGGGGAAAACCAACGTGCCGCCCGTATTCAGGGTCCAGAACAGATCACATACCGAGATGTCAAAACTCAGAGAAGAAACGCACAACGTCCGGTCATCGGGTCCAATCCCGAACATCCGGCAAAAGTCTTCGACATTGTTGACGCGGCCACGGTGGTTCAGCATCAACCACT
>JBCCVK010000186.1:0-5430 GCA_039195495.1 Pseudomonadota bacterium | reverse complement strand
CCCGAACCGAGGCCGAAAACGCGTTCGAGGTTCTGTTCGAAGGGGAAGCCACACCCAGCCAGATGGGGGGATTTCTGATGACGCTGCGCACGCGGGGTGAGACGGTCGAGGAATATGCCGCGGCCGCCGCCGTCATGCGAAAGAAATGCGCTCCGGTGAAGGCGCCCGAAAGCGCCATCGACATCGTGGGCACTGGTGGCTGCGGTAAGGGAACGCTGAATATCTCCACCGCGGCGGCTTTCGTCGTAGCAGGCGCCGGGGTGCCGGTGGCCAAGCACGGCAACCGCAACCTGAGCTCGAAATCCGGCTCGGCAAACGTGCTGGCGCAGATGGGGGTGGACGTGATGGTCGGGCCCGCGGTGGTCGAGACGGCACTGGCGGAGATCGGCATCGGCTTCATGATGGCCCCGATGCACCACCCCGCCATGCGCCACGTGATGCCGACGCGGACCGAATTGGGAACCCGAACGATCTTCAACATTCTCGGGCCGCTGACGAATCCGGCGGGCGTCAAGCGGCAGCTCACGGGGGCGTTCTCATCGGATCTGATACGGCCCATGGCCGAAACGCTGCGCGCGCTTGGATCGGAAAGGGCCTGGCTGGTGCATGGCGGGGACGGGAGTGACGAATTATCGATCTCGGCCCCCTCCGAGGTGGTGATGCTGGAGGATGGTGGCATCGTCGATGCCGAGATCGCTCCCGAGGATGCCGGATTGCCCGAACATCCGTTCGAAGCCATTCTGGGCGGCACGCCAGAGGATAATGCCAGAGCGTTCCGTGCCCTCTTGACGGGAGAGCCATCGGCCTATCGCGACGCGGTGCTGCTGAACGCCGCTGCGGCGCTGGTCGTGGCCGATGTCGCAAACGATCTGAAAGACGGCGTCGCGCAGGCTGCCGAGGCGATCGACAGCGGTGCGGCCAAAGCCAAGATCGAGGCGATGGCGGAACTGACGCAAAGATCTTCGATGCCATGAATACCATTCTGGACAAGATCAGGACCTATAAACTGGCGGATGTGGCATCCCGCAAGGCTGAACGTCCGCAAGAGGCGATTGAGGCCGCAGCGCGGAACGCGCCGCCGGTACGGCCGTTCGCACGCGCTTTGGCGGACGCGTCACGGCAAGCCTATGGTTTGATCGCCGAGATCAAGAAGGCAAGCCCCTCGCGGGGGGTGATCCGCAAGGATTTCGATCCAGCGTCGCTGGCGCGGGATTTCGCCGAAGGCGGCGCGACCTGCCTCAGCGTGCTCACGGACACCCCATCGTTTCAAGGCGCGGATCGGTATCTCGTCGCGGCACGGGGGGCGACCAATCTGCCGGTTTTGCGCAAGGACTTTCTTCATGACCCCTGGCAGGTGGCCGAAGCGCGCAGCCTTGGGGCGGATGGAATTCTGATCATCATGGCACATGTCAGCGACGCGCAAGCGGCGGAACTGGAAGCCGAGGCGTTTCGCTGGAACATGGGGGCGTTGATCGAAATACACGATATGCGGGAGCTGGAGCGCGCCGCCTTGTTGAAAAGCCCCCTTTTAGGAATAAACAATAGAAATCTCAATACGTTCAAAACCACACTTGATATAACGCGTGAACTTTCAGATCACGTGCCGGAGGACAGGATCATCATCAGCGAAAGCGGATTGCGCACGCCGGAGGATCTGGCCGAAATGGCCCGTTACGGGGCAAGATGCTTTCTGATCGGCGAGCACCTGATGCGGCAGAGGGACGTCGTGGCGGCCACGCGCAAACTGCTCGCGCCCCTTTCGGTCCGGAGGGAAAGGTAATGTGCCCCCTTACCCATTTCGACGACAAGGGCGCCGCTCATATGGTGGATATCTCGGAAAAGCAGATGACCACCCGCGTCGCCATCGCCGAAGGATACGTGACCATGACCGGTCAAACACTGGCCGTCATCGTCGAGGGGCGCGCTGAAAAGGGCGACGTGCTGAGCGTGGCGCGACTGGCGGGAATCATGGGGGCAAAGAAGACGGCTGAACTGATTCCCCTCTGTCATCCGCTACCGGTGACCAAGGTGTCCGTGCAACTGACCCCGGATCCCGGCCTGCCCGGCGTGCGGATCGAGGCGACGGTGAAGACGGCTGGACGGACCGGGGTCGAGATGGAGGCGCTGACGGCGGTGTCGACCGCGGCGCTGACGCTTTATGACATGGTCAAAGCCGTTGAAAAGAAGATGGAAATCAATGGTATCCGATTGGTTTTCAAGGAAGGCGGCAAATCCGGCCGGTTCGACGTGCGCGGATGATCTCCGTCGAAGAAGCCTTGGCGCGACTTCTGGAACGGGCAGACCCCTTGCCCGTCGAGATTGCGCCGTTGACCGAGGCTGCCGGCCGGGTGCTGGCCCGACCTCTGGCGGCGGCGCGTGATCAACCGCCATTCGATTCTTCCATGATGGATGGATATGCCGTCCGGAACGCGGAAACGGTTCCGGGTGCCGTTTTCCAGGTTGTCGGCGAGGCTGCGGCGGGCCATGCCCTCGACCGTGAGATCGGCCCGCACCAGGCCGCCCGGATCTTTACCGGGGCACCGATGCCCAAAGGGGCCGATCGCGTGGTGATACAGGAAGACACCACCCGCGAAGGCGACCGGATCGCCTTGCGCGGCACCCTCGATTCATCCATCCATGTCCGCCGGACCGGCAGCGACTTCCAAACCGGATCGATGATGGATGCCCCCAGGATTCTGCGCCCATCGGATCTGTCGCTGCTGGCATCCATGGGGCATGCGCGCCTGCCCGTCGCACGCCGCCCGGTCGTGGCGCTGCTGACCACCGGCGACGAGTTGGTGATGCCCGGCGCGCGGCCGGGACCCGACCAGATCGTCGCCTCGAACGCCATCGGTCTTGCCGCGATGATCCAGGCGCATGGCGGGCATCCCCGTCTGCTGCCCATTGCGCGCGACAATGCCGCCTCGTTGAATGAGGCGTTTCAACTATGCGAAGAGGTTGACCTGATCGTCACGATTGGCGGCGCGTCCGTCGGCAAGCATGACCTGATCGGCCCCGCCACCCGGCGACTGGGCATGACGCCAAGCTTCCACAAGGTCGCCATGCGCCCTGGAAAACCATTGATGGCCGGACGTTTGCGCGGCATTCCTCTCATGGGTCTCCCCGGCAATCCGGTTTCGGCGCTGGTCTGTGGTGAGGTTTTCCTCGTCCCGGTCTTGCGGGCAATGCTGGGCTTGGCCAAAGGACCGCGCCCCACGCAAAAAGCCATCTTAGGATGCGATCTTGGTCCCAACGGCCCTCGCGCGCATTACATGCGTGCGCACCGGACCGAAACCGGTGTCATCGCCTTCGACCGGCAGGACAGCGCGCTCCTGTCGGTGCTGGCCAAGGCGGATTGCTTGCTGATCCGGCCGCCTGGACAAGACCCGCTGACAGAGGGCGCAACGGTGGACATTCTACCGGTCTGACCGGTTTCCATTGACATAAAACAAGAACACACGTAGAACATTCGAGAACGCTTGCACCGGAACCAAGGTCAAGGAGCGATCTTGATGCTGACCAAAAAACAACTGCAATTGCTTGAACTCATTCAAAGACGCACGGCCAGGGATGGTGTGCCGCCGTCTTTTGATGAAATGAAGGAGGCATTGGATCTGCGATCGAAATCCGGTATCCACCGTCTGATCACCGCATTGGAAGAGCGTGGCTTCATACGCCGTCTGGCGCATCGGGCACGGGCCATAGAAATCGTGAAATTGCCCGAAGCTTTGGAAAAAGGCGATTTCACGCTGCGGGTGATCGAAGGCGATCGGGTCCCCCCCCCTTCCGTCGCCCTGAAAGTCGAAGCCGCATCCGTGCTTGAACTGTCTCTGATGGGACGGATCGCTGCCGGCGCTCCAATCGAGGCGATCGATTCCGGGCCGCGGAACGTGGCGGTGCCGGCATCGATGCTGAAAAGCACGGCCAAGCATTATGCCCTTGAAGTCAAGGGCGATTCAATGATCGATGCCGGTATCAACGATGGTGATATCGTGATTATCCGCGAACAGGGGACCGCTGAAAACGGCGACATCGTCGTGGCGATTCTCGAAGACAACGAAGCGACGTTGAAACGTTTCCGGCAAAAGGCGGGAATGATCGCCCTCGAAGCGGCTAATCCGGCCTACGAGACACACATGTATCCTGCGGATCGTGTGAAGATACAGGGTCGCCTCGTGGGGCTTATACGGTCTTATTGACCGTCTCGCGCGGTCCACAACCGATCCCCGGCAATCCGGGCTGCGCCGATCACACGCGGCCCGTCTCTTCCCGGGTAGAGTGCAACCGCCCCCAACATTGCGAGGCGAGTCGAATCGAGTACCAAGCAACCGGGCATGTCTGCCATCGGTATTCTGGCCGAAGTCACGACCACCACCGCGTTGCGACAGGCTTCCCGCACGTCTTCGTGACCGGTCCTTTTCGGCAGATGCCTGACCGACCCCCCGATCGGGCGCGGGCGCATGGCCGTGCGCGCCTGCGAGGCTGGGTCGCCGTCGGCATCCAGCCACGCGCGGGCCGGAAAACCCTCTCCCCTTGCTCTGGAAAGCACGCGACCTTCGGGACCAAGTATTCCGATCAGCTTACCCGATTGTGAAACGAGGATCGGCGGGCGTCCCTGCCCCATCCAGAGAGACAGGGCAACGACCTGCATGGCAAGACCCGCCCATCTCAAATGCCTTATGCAGAACGTGGTCATCAAGGCGCCCAGATAAAGCAAAGGCAAAATCAGCGGTCTGGGAGCGGGTGTCATGATCCGCGCCCCCTCCCACGCGGCGATTTGATCGGCAACGGTCAGAATCCAGGAAATCCCCAACCGCATTCCCCAAAGCCCCATATCGGCCAACCCTAAAGGAGCGAGGCATGTCGCGACGACCGCGCCGGGCATCACGATCAGACCCATGACCGGAACCGAGATCAGATTGGCCAAAAGCCCGAATCGCGCGATTTGATTGAAATGCGCCGCCGCAATCGGGGCGGTCGCCAGCCCCGCCACGAAAGAGGACAATACCACACTCGCAAGCCCGGTCGTCCAACGTGGCAGCCGCCCGATGGTCTCCGCGTGCGCCAATCGCCAGTCCCTAAGCGCAGCGAATGCTGCGACAAGCGCCGTCGTAGCAGCGAAAGACATTTGAAATCCAGGGCTTAGCAAGCTTTCCGGCCGCAGAATCAAAACAATCATCGCGGCCAGGGCGACGGCGCGCAAAGATATCGCACGGCGATCGACCAGTACCGCACCAAGCATCACGGCCGCCATGATGAAGGCGCGTTCGGTCGCCACGCTGACGCCCGAAAGCACGAGATAGACGGATGCCGAGACCAGCGCGATGGCCGCTGCGATCTTCTTCAGCGGCAAATGCAAGACGGCCCAGGGGATCAGGGCCAGGGCACCGCGCAGTGAATTGAAGACGAACCCGACCAGCAACCCCATAT
>JBCCVK010000185.1:0-5437 GCA_039195495.1 Pseudomonadota bacterium | reverse complement strand
GAGGTGAAGACATCGTCACGCACGATGCGTTCGGAAATCAGGATCGAATCCTCGTAATTGTAGCCGTTCCAGGGCATGAACGCGACGATCACGTTCTTGCCGAGGGCCAGTTCACCCAATTCGGTCGACGGCCCGTCGGCGATCACCTCGTCCTTGTCCACGGCATCGCCCACCTTTACCAGCGGACGCTGGTTGATGCAGGTGTTCTGGTTCGACCGCTGGAACTTCCGCAGACGGTAAATGTCCACACCCGGGTCGCCAGGCGCGAGGTCTTCGGTCGCGCGGATCACGATCCGCGTGGCGTCCACCTGATCGATCACGCCGGCCCGACGCGCCATGATCGCGGCGCCCGAATCGATGGCGACCTTGCCTTCGATCCCGGTGCCGACCAGCGGCGCTTCGGCCTGCAGCAACGGAACCGCCTGACGCTGCATGTTCGACCCCATCAGGGCCCGGTTTGCATCGTCATTTTCCAGAAACGGGATCAACGCGGCCGCAACCGAGACAAGTTGCTTGGGCGATACGTCGATCAGGTCGACATTCTCGCTCGATTGCAGCGTGTATTCACCGGCCTGGCGGGTCGAGACCAGGTCATTCACGAACCGGCCATTGTCGTCGAGCCTGGCGTTCGCCTGCGCCACGGTATGGCGCATTTCCTCGGTGGCGGACATGTAATGAACCTTGTCGGACACCTGACCGTTCGCCACCTCGCGATAGGGCGTCTCGATGAAGCCGTATTTGTTCACGCGGGCAAAGGTGGCCAGCGAATTGATCAGACCGATATTCGGCCCCTCCGGCGTTTCGATCGGACACATGCGGCCATAATGGGTCGGATGCACGTCGCGCACCTCGAAGCCGGCCCGTTCGCGGGTCAGGCCGCCCGGCCCCAGCGCCGACAGGCGGCGCTTGTGCGTGACTTCGCTGAGCGGATTCGTCTGATCCATGAATTGCGAAAGCTGCGAGGAACCGAAAAACTCGCGCACCGCGGCGGCGGCGGGTTTGGCATTGATCAGATCCTGCGGCATCACCGTGTCGATTTCGACAGACGACATGCGCTCCTTGATCGCGCGCTCCATCCGCAAAAGACCAACACGATACTGGTTTTCCATGAGTTCGCCCACCGAGCGGACGCGGCGATTGCCCAAATGGTCGATGTCGTCGATTTCACCCTTGCCGTCGCGCAATTCGACCAGCGCCTTCACGCAGGCCACGATGTCCTCGCGCCGCAGGGTGCGCACGGTATCGTCGACGTCCAGCGCCAGCCGCATATTCATCTTCACGCGGCCTACGGCGGACAGATCGTAACGCTCGCTGTCGAAGAACAGCGTATCGAACAGGGCCGACGCGGCCTCGACCGTGGGCGGCTCGCCCGGGCGCATGACGCGATAGATGTCCATCAACGCGGTGTCGCGGGACATGTTCTTGTCCTGCGCCATGGTGTTCCGTATATACGGACCGACATTGATATTGTCGATGTCGAGAACCGGGATATCGGTGATGCCCGCGTCCAGAAGCTCTTTCAGGGTGCCTCCGGTCACGGCGCCGTCCTTGTCGTGTTCGAGGGTCAGTTCGTCGCCAGCCTCGACATAGATCGCGCCGGTGTCCTCGTCGATGATGTCCTTGGCCACGAAGCGGCCGACGATCTGATCGTAGGGGAGCAGGATCTCGGGGACCTTGCCTTCGTCGATCAGCTTCTTGACCGCGCGCGGCGTGACCTTCTTGCCGGCTTCGGCGATCACTTCGCCGGTTTTGGCGTCCACCAGATCGAATGCCGGACGCGTGCCGCGGACGCGTTCGGGGAAAAACCGCGTCACCCAGCCCGCGTTCTTTCTCAACCTGTAATCGACCGTGTTGTAATAGGCGTTCATGATGCCTTCCTGATCGAGCCCAAGCGCATAGAGCAGCGTGGTCACGGGAAGCTTGCGCCGCCGGTCGATGCGGGCATAGACGATGTCCTTGGCGTCGAATTCGAAATCGAGCCACGAGCCGCGATACGGAATGATACGGCACGCGAAAAGCAGCTTGCCCGACGCGTGCGTCTTGCCTTTGTCGTGATCGAAAAACACGCCCGGAGAGCGATGCATCTGCGAGACGATCACGCGCTCGGTACCGTTGACGATGAAGGTGCCGTTCGGGGTCATGAGCGGCATGTCGCCCATGAAGACATCTTGCTCCTTGATGTCCTTGACCGATTTCGAACCGGTGTCCTCGTCGACGTCGAACACGATCAGACGCAAGGTGACCTTCAGCGGCGCGCTGTAGGTCATGTCGCGCTGCTGGCATTCCTCCACATCGTATTTCGGCGCTTCCAAGTCGTATTTGACGAACTCCAGAACCGCGGTCTCATTGAAATCCTTGATCGGAAAGACCGACTGGAACACGCCCTTGATACCTTCACCGTCCATCGGCTGGGGCTGATCGCCGGAGTTCAAAAACAAGTCATACGACGACTTCTGCACCTCGATGAGATTGGGCATCTCCAGCACTTCGTGGATTTTGCCGTAATATTTGCGGAGGCGTTTTTGGCCAAGATAGGTCTGAGCCATGCGCTGCATCACCTTTTTATGTCTCTAGGGCTGCACTTACCGTCGGGTTCCGGCAACGCACCCGGTTGACAACAAGGGAGTAAGGGCAATGCCCGCCACCCGTCCCACAAGGCAGCTCCCGCCCGAAAACCTCTCCTTAGAAAAGACCTTTCCCCAAGGCCCTTACCAAGACGGGTCCGGCGGGCCTCGGAAATCCGGGCCCGCCCCAAGACGTTTGGGGGACCATCCCCCGACACGGCTCAGGCCAATTCGACCTCGGCGCCCGCCGCCTCCAGCTTCGCCTTGATTTCCTCGGCCGCGGTTTTGTCCGCGCCTTCCTTGACCTTGCCCCCGGCTTCGACCAGGTCCTTGGCTTCCTTCAGGCCGAGGCCGGTGATGCTGCGTACCTCTTTGATCACGTTGATCTTCTGGGGGCCGGGGCTTTTCAAGACGACGTCGAATTCGGTCTTTTCCTCGGCCGCGGCTTCCGCATTGTCCGCGGACGGGCCAGCCATCATGACCGCACCGCCGGCGGCGGGCTCGATACCGTATTCGTCCTTGAGGATGGTTTTCAACTCCTGCGCCTCGAGAAGCGTCAAACCAACGATCTCTTCGGCAAGTTTCTTCATATCAGCCATTTTCGTTTCCATATCCAGATTGGGATCCGGCGTCGGGTCTTCGACCCTGCGCAGGTCTCATGTTGCTCACGCGGCTTCCGCACGTTACTCGATGGTCGACAGGATGCCCGCCAGGTTCGAAGCAGGTGCGCCGATCGCCCCGGCCAGGTTCGAGGCAGGCGCGCCGACGCAGCCTGCGATCGAAGCGATGATCTCCTCGCGCGACGGCATCTGTGCGACGGCCTTGACAGCCGCCGCATCCAGGGCCGTTTCGCCCATGGCCCCGCCGAGAACAGCGAATTTTTCGTTGCTTCCGGCGTATTTGTCGGCGACTTTCGCCGCCGCCACGGGATCCTCGGAAAAGGCGAGAATGGTCATACCCGTCAGGTATTCCGCGATCGAAGCCGCGGGTTTGCCTTCAAGGGCGATCTTGGCGAGCTTGTTCTTGGCGACGCGAACGGATGCCCCCGCTTCACGCATGCGTGCGCGCAGGTCCTGCATCTCGGCAACCGTGAGACCTTCGTAGCGTGCGACCACCACGACACCAGAGCTTTCAAAGATCCGGCCGAGTTCGTCGACCACTTTCTCTTTTTGCGCTCTATCCACAGGTTTACTCCAAATTTGGGGGAATCCCCCCGCTCAGTTGTACCGGGTTACCCCGGCAGTCGGGTCCAATTTCTGGGTCCCGAGGCCAAGATTGCCCGAGGCGAAGCCACGGAAATCTGTCCCGTTTCCCATCTCGGGAAGGATTTAGCATCCTGGATCAGGTCCAGGACTACCCTCCGTCTCGGACAGGGCAAGGCCGCTTTTCCGGCCCTGCCATCTGACCCTGGTCGGAAACCAGGACCAAATTCGCAGCACGGGCGTCCAGGCCCGTCTTCCGTCTTAGTTGCCCGTCACCGAAGCGAGGTCAACCGACACGCCCGGTCCCATCGTGGAACTGAGCGACACTTTCTTCATGTAAGCGCCCTTGGCACCGGTTGGTTTGGCCTTCGCAAGCGCGTCCATGAAGGCGCGCACATTCTCGACCAGCTTGTCCGCATCGAATGAAGCCTTACCCACGCCCGCATGTATGATGCCCGCTTTTTCGACACGGAACTGGACCTCGCCGCCCTTGGCCGCCTTCACGGCCTCGGCCACATCGACGGTCACGGTGCCGACCTTGGGATTCGGCATCAGGTTGCGCGGGCCGAGTATCTTACCGAGACGACCGACGATCGGCATCATGTCCGGAGTGGCGATACAACGGTCGAAGTCTATCCTGCCGGCCTGCACCGTCTCCATCAGATCCTCGGCGCCGACGATATCGGCGCCGGCCTCCCTCGCCTCCTCGGCCTTCGGACCGCGGGCGAACACGGCCACGCGCATCGTCTTACCGGTACCGTTCGGCAACGACACGACGCCGCGAACCATCTGATCGGCGCGGCGCGGGTCGACGCCCAGGTTCACCGCGATCTCGACGGTTTCGTCGAACCTGGCGGAGACATTGCCTTTGATCAGCGTCACGGCGTCTTCGATCGACAGATTTTCCTTGCCGGCGAAGGCCACGCGGGCAGCCTTGATGCGTTTTCCAAATTTCGCCATCTCACTTGACCTCGATACCTATCGACCTGGCCGAGCCGAGAATGATCTTCATCGCGCCTTCGATCGAATTGGCATTGAGATCGTTCATCTTGGCCTCGGCAATCTCGCGCACCTGTTTGGAGGTCACGGTCGCGATGGTCTCGCGACCAGGCTTCTCGGCGCCCTTCGGGCGGTTGCGCTTGCCCGTTGGTTTCAGACCCGCCGCTTTTTTCAGATAGTAGGACGCCGTCGGCGCCTTGACGTCCATCGCGAACGATTTGTCAACATAATAGGTGATCACGGTCGGGCATGGGGCACCCGGTTCCATGTCCTGCGTCTTGGCGTTGAACGCCTTGCAGAACTCCATGATGTTGATGCCGCGCTGGCCCAGGGCGGGGCCCACGGGCGGCGATGGATTGGCCTGGCCTGCGGGAATCTTCAACTTCAGCGTGCCAGCGACTTTCTTGGCCATCCGGCCTCTCCTTTTTCCAACACCCAGCACGGTCGCGACCCTGGGCTTTCGTTGCCGTGATACGGTCCGGGGCCGCGACCCCTCGCCTGCCACGCTCCAGCCCCCTCGGGGGCAATCCGGTCTCAGGTCTCTTTCGCGACCTCGGTGAATTCCAGCTCGACCGGGGTGGCCCGGCCAAAAATTGAGACAGTCACCTTCAGGCGCTGTTGATCGTCGTCGACTTCCTCGACCATGCCCGAGAACCCTTCGAACGGTCCGTC
>JBCCVK010000184.1:0-5476 GCA_039195495.1 Pseudomonadota bacterium | reverse complement strand
TTTTACCAAACAGGGTATGACCATTATGGAGAAGGCCATGGTCAAGCAACTGGATCGCGTCCAGGGGAAGAAGATCACGGCCCATATCGAGTCTGGTGGTAAAACTGAAAGAATTGAATTTGATACGGTCATTTCCGCCGTGGGAATTGTTGGAAATGTGGAAGGTCTGGGATTGGAGAAATTGGGTGTCAAGATCGATCGCACCCATGTCGTGACCGACGGCTATTGCCGCACGGGCGTCGAGGGGCTTTATGCGATCGGCGATGTCGCCGGCGCGCCGTGGTTGGCCCACAAGGCCAGCCATGAAGGCGTCATGGTGGCCGAGCTGATCGCCGGGCGAAACGATGTGCACCCGGTGAAGCCGGAAAGCATCGCCGGTTGCACCTATTGCCATCCGCAGGTGGCGAGCGTGGGCTACTCCGAGGCCAAGGCGAAAGAGATGGGGTATAAGGTCAAGATCGGCCGTTTCCCCTTTATCGGCAACGGCAAGGCCATCGCTCTGGGTGAGCCGGAGGGCATGATCAAGACGGTTTTCGACGAGAAGACCGGCGAGCTTCTCGGGGCGCACATGATCGGTGCCGAAGTGACGGAACTGATCCAGGGATATGTTGTCGGGCGCGGCTTGGAAACCACGGAAGAGGATTTGATGAACACGGTCTTTCCGCATCCGACGTTGAGCGAGATGATGCACGAGTCGGTTCTGGATGCTTTCGACCGCGTCATTCATATTTGACGTTGAGCGACCCTGGCCAGTCCGCCATCGTCGGCACCGTTCCCGGGCGTCGCTAGGGCATGTGATCCGCGTTCTCGGACGGTGCGGGGTCGTCGGGCGGAGCGGCGGCCAATCCGTCGAAATCCCGGGTGATCGAAAAAGCCGAACCGGGATGTTTGACGCTGTCGGGTCTCGGGCGGAGAAGAGGGGTCATGTCCGTTTCCGTCCCGACCCGAACCGATTGGGGCCTCGTGATCCTGCTCTGGACAGCCGGGCTTTTCGCCGCCGCGCAATTCGGCAAGGTATCGCTGGCCCTGGCCGAGTATCAAGCGGCCTATCCCGGACTGGCCGCGCGCGCGGCCTTGATCGTTTCGTCCGTCGGCTGTGTGGGGATTTTTCTTGGCGCGGCGGCCGGTATGATGACTGCGCGTCTGGGGGCGCGACGCGTGCTGCTCGCCGCATTGGCGCTGGGCGCTGGGATGTCTTTGCTGCAAATCCTCCTGCCGCCGTTTCCCGTCCTGCTGGCCAGCCGTGTGGTCGAGGGGTTTTCCCACCTTTCGATCGTGATCGCGGCCCCGACGTTGATGGCCCGGATCAGCACGGTGCGCGACCGTCCCGTCGTGATGGGCCTGTGGGGTATGTTTTTCGGTGTCAGTTTCGCGCTGACGGCGGTGGTTTTGCCGCCGCTGTTGCTGTTGGGCGGTATCCGCGCGACTTTGTTGGCCCATGCTGCCGGCATGACCCTGATCGGCATTGCGTTATGGCCTCTTTTGCCGCGTGGCGTGGCGCGAGATGTCTCAACGCTGGACTGGATCGCAGAGCATGTCGCGATTTACGGCGATCGGCGTATCGCGGCACCGGCATTGATCTTTTTCTGGCACACGCTGATTTTCGTGGCTGTTCTGACATTTCTGCCGCCGTTTCTGGGGTCGGAACCTTGGATCGCGGCGTCTTTGCCCCTCATGTCGCTTATTGGAACCTTCGGCGCCGGGGTATTGTCGCGCGGCGTCGCGCCCCAGCGCCTGGCATTGCTGTCGTTCGCATCGACGATCGTATTGGGAGCGCTGTTGCTGAGCGTCGCGGAATCCCTGCGCCTCTGGGTGGCTTTGCCCCTGATGCTTGGCATCGGGGCCATCCCAGGCGCCAGTTTTGCGGCGATTCCCGCTTTGAACCATACGTTTCGGAATCAGGCCCGCGCAAACGGTGCCGTGGCCCAGCTTGGAAATATCGGGACCACCGGCGGCACGCCGCTTTACGCGTTCTTCCTGACCATGGACGGATTTTTTGCCGTCGTCTCATTGACGATGGCATTGTCGTTATGCGGAAGCCTGTCGCTGCTATGGGTGTTTCGCCGCCTGTCCGGCGATGGATAAAATGTCTGGGTTCTTTGAATGTTCCAAGATTCGGTTGGAGACTCGGTCATATGCCGCTATTGCTTAGTCACTCCTCAAGAGGTGGGCGATGGCGGAATTTAAGAAGATCGAGGTGCGCGGCGCGCGCGAGCACAATCTCAAGAATATCGATGCCGATATTCCCCGCGACGAGCTGGTCGTGATCACCGGGCTTTCCGGCTCGGGCAAGTCTTCGCGGGCTTTCGCCACGATCTATGCAGAGGGGCAGCGCCGCGATGTGGAATCGCTGTCCGCCTATGCCCGCCAGTTCCTCGATATGATGGAAAAGCCGGATGTGGACCATATCGCCGGCCTCAGTCCGGCGATTTCCATCGAGCAGAAGACGACCTCGAAAAACCCGCGTTCGACCGTCGGAACGGTGACCGAAATCTATGACTATCTGCGCCTGCTCTTCGCCCGGGTGGGCACCCCCTACAGCCCCGAGACGGGCCTGCCGATCGAAGCGCAGCAAGTCCAGGACATGGTCGACCGGATCATGGCGATGGAAGAGGGGATGCGGGCCTATCTGCTGGCTCCCATCGTACGGGACCGAAAGGGCGAGTATCGAAAGGAATTTCTGGAACTGCGGAAACAGGGTTTTCAGCGGGTCAAGGTGGACGGGCAGTTTCATGAACTGGATGATCCGCCCGTGCTCGACAAGAAATACCGCCATGACATCGACGTCGTCGTTGACCGGATCGTTGTGCGCAAGGGGTTGGAAACGCGGCTGGCCGACAGCCTGCGCACCGCGCTCGATCTGGCCGATGGGATTTCCGTCCTGGAGACGGCCCCGACCGAGGATGCGCCCGAACGCATCACCTTCTCGGAGAAGTTTGCATGCCCGGTGTCGGGTTTTACGATCCCCGAGATCGAACCGCGTCTGTTTTCCTTCAATGCCCCCTTCGGCGCCTGTCCGTCCTGCGACGGTCTGGGGGTTGAGTTGTTCTTCGACGAACGGCTCGTGGTGCCCGACGGCGCGCTGAAACTGGCCGACGGGGCTTTGGTTCCGTGGCGTAAGGGCAAAAGCCCGTATTTCCTCCAGACCATCGACGGTATCGCGAAACATTATGGCTTCGATCAGGATAAGCCCTGGTCGAAACTGCCTGCGCATGTTCGGCAGGTTTTCCTTTATGGTTCGGGCAAGGAGGAAATCGAGTTCCGCTACGACGAAGGTGGGCGCGTTTATCAGGTGACGCGCCCTTTCGAGGGGGTGATCCCGAACATGGAGCGGCGATACCGTGAAACGGACAGTGCCTGGATCCGGGAGGAGTTCGAACGCTATCAGAACAACCGCTCCTGCGGAGCCTGCGGAGGGCATCGTCTGCGGCCAGAGGCGTTGGCCGTGAAAATCGCCGGTTTGCATATTGGTCAGGTGGTCGAGATGTCGATCAAGGAGGCGCTGGTTTGGTGCGAGTCCGTGCCGACCTCGCTGACCAGGCAGAAGAATGAAATCGCCCACGCCATCCTGAAGGAGATCCGCGAGCGGCTGGGCTTTCTAAACAACGTGGGCTTGGACTATCTGACGTTATCGCGCAATGCCGGAACGCTGTCGGGTGGGGAAAGTCAGCGGATCCGATTGGCCAGCCAGATCGGTTCGGGCTTGACCGGGGTCCTGTATGTGCTTGACGAGCCTTCGATCGGCCTGCATCAGCGTGACAACAACCGGTTGCTGGGAACGCTGAAAAACCTGCGTGACCAGGGCAATAGCGTAATCGTGGTGGAGCATGACGAGGAAGCGATTCGAGAGGCGGATTACGTCTTCGATATCGGTCCGGGGGCAGGCGTGCATGGTGGCCGGGTCGTGGCGCACGGCACTCCGGCCGAGATCATGGCCCATGACGGTTCGATCACCGGCGACTATCTCGCCGGCAGGCGTGAAATCGGGGTTCCGGGGCGGCGGCGGTCAGGGAACGGCAAGTCGGTGACCGTGGTCAAGGCCACGGGCAACAATCTCAAGCAAGTGACGGTGGAATATCCGCTCGGCAGGTTTGTGTGCGTAACCGGCGTTTCTGGAGGCGGCAAGTCCACCCTGACCATAGAAACGCTGTTCAAGGCGGCCTCGATGCGCCTCAACGGTGCCCGGCAGACGCCAGCCCCCTGCGAAACGATCAAAGGATTGGACCATCTGGACAAGGTGATCGATATCGACCAGCGCCCCATCGGGCGCACGCCGCGCTCCAATCCCGCGACGTATACCGGGGCCTTCACCCCGATCCGCGACTGGTTCGCCGGATTGCCGGAAGCCAGGGCGATGGAGTCATCAAGATCGAGATGCATTTTCTACCGGATGTCTATGTGACCTGCGAGACTTGCAAGGGCGCGCGCTACAATCGCGAGACTTTGGAAATTAAGTTCAAAGGCAAAAGCATAGCCGACGTTCTTGATATGACGGTTGAAGATGCCCAGGACTTCTTCAAAGCCGTCCCCTCGATCCGCGAGAAGATGGATGCGCTGGTGCGCGTGGGGTTGGGGTACATCAAGGTGGGTCAGCAGGCGACGACGTTGTCGGGTGGTGAGGCGCAGCGCGTGAAACTGTCGAAGGAACTGGCCAGAAGATCCACGGGCCGCACGCTTTACATTCTCGACGAACCGACCACGGGTCTGCATTTCGAGGATGTGCGTAAGCTTTTGGAGGTGCTGCACGAGCTGGTGGATCAGGGCAACACGGTGGTGGTCATCGAGCATAATCTCGATGTGATCAAGACCGCGGACTGGATTTTGGACATTGGCCCCGAGGGCGGGGACGGTGGAGGGACGATCGTGGCGACGGGGACACCCGAAGAGGTGGCCAGGGTCGCGGCCAGTCATACCGGACGCTATTTGAAAACGGTGCTTGCTGCCCGCAGGGTCGCTGCGGAATGACGTGTCCGGCAGACTGGTAGCGGCGCGCGGGGCGGCAAGGATTAGATCGTTTCGTTTGGCGCGTGATGTGTTTTTCAGCTTGGCGGGCGGTTTTGCTCCATATACGCCCGCATGAGCGGCCATTGTCGTCTTTCTGCGGTCGCTTCGCGCCTTCTCCGTTTCAATACGGTAAAAAATGTTCGAAATATGTAATACTAGGTTTGTGCGTTCCGGAGCGAAGACAAGCCTCTCTTGGAAAATGTTCTAAGCGCGGCCGCGTTTTTCAAAACGGGGCAGCATCGCCGAAAAGTCCTTGTGCGCGCCGTTCTCCTCTTCCGCGAAGCGCCGATACAGTTCGGTCGCGGCCGCGCCCATGGGCGTGTCGGCATTCACCTTCTCGGCCGCCTGTTGGGATAGGCGAAGATCCTTGAGCATCAGACCGGCGGCAAATCCGGGTTCGTAATCATTGTCAGCGGGCGAGGGGGGACCGATACCCGGTGCGGGGCAATAGGTGGCTCCTGGTCCATGAACA
>JBCCVK010000183.1:0-5477 GCA_039195495.1 Pseudomonadota bacterium | reverse complement strand
GCCGTGCCCGCGCGACGGAACCTGGACGATCCGGAGGCGCTCCGCGGAAAGCGCGCGTTTCACGACGCGGGCTGCGCCGCCTGCCACGTCCCGAAGCACGTGACCCACCGCATCGAGGGAAAGCCCGAGCAGAGCTTTCAGTTGATCTGGCCCTACACCGACCTCCTGCTCCACGACATGGGCGACGGCCTCGCCGACGGCGTCGCCGAGGGCGGCGCGTCAGGGCGGGAATGGCGCACCGCGCCGCTTTGGGGGATCGGACTGACGGAGCTGGTCAACGGGCATATGCAGCTCCTCCACGACGGCCGCGCGCGCTCGATCCTCGAGGCGATCCTCTGGCATGGCGGCGAGGCGCAGCCGCATAAGGATGCCGTCGTCGAGATGCCCCCGGAGGATCGAGCGGCCCTCCTTCGTTTCCTGGAAAGCCTTTGACGTGCCCTTGCACCGCCTCACCCTTGCCTTGTTCCTGGCCTGGACGACGGGTGCCGCCGCCGCGGATGCGGATATCGACCCGGCACATGTGGTCGCGGCGCATGTCATTCCGGGTTTCGTCGCCCTGGACGATGCCGCGCAAGCGCTTGCGGAGACCGCGGCGAAACGTTGCAACCCGGAAGACACCCGCCTGAGAGGGGCGTATGCCGTCGCTTTCGACGCTTGGATCCGGGTCAGCCATTTGCGCTTTGGCCCGACGGAAGCAGGGAACCGGGGCTTCGCCCTCGCATTCTGGCCCGACAGCCGCGGGGCCACGCCCAAGGCGCTGACCGCTCTGATAAGCGCCGAAGACCCTGTCGTCTTCTCGAAAGACGACTTCGCGACCGTCTCCATCGCCGCGCGCGGCTTTTATGCGATGGAATATCTGCTCTACGATCCCACGGGCGCCACACAGGGCGACGGCGCCTATCGCTGCGCCCTGATTCAGGCGATTACCCAGGACATCCGGGCGACTGTCGCCGACATCCTCGCGGATTGGCGGAACGGCCATGCGGACCTTTTCGTCACCGCTGGGCGCAACGACGTCTACCGCAGCAGGGAGGAAGCGCTTCAACAGCTGTTCGGGGCGCTCTCGACAGGATTGCAATTCTCCTCCGACACCCGGCTCGGACGGCCCATGGGCACGTTCGAACGGCCGCGCCCGGCCCGGGCCGAGGCCCGCCGCGCGGGCCGGTCGTTGCGCCACGTCGTGCTGTCGCTGGAAGCAACCCGCGATCTCGCGGCCCATCTCTCTGCAGGCGACGCGACCCTGGACGCGGCCTTCGCCCGGGCGATCACCCGGGCCGATGACCTGGACGACCCGATCTTCGCCGGGGTGGCCGACCCGCAAGGACGCCTTCGCGTCGAGCTTCTGCAACAGGCGATCGACCGCATCCGCCAGATCGTGGCAAGCGATCTCGGCCCCCGTCTGGGTGTGGCCGGGGGCTTCAATGCGCTGGACGGGGATTGAGCGATGATCACGCGCAGGCAAGTCGTCGGCGGGATGGCCGCGGCCGGCGCGCTGACCACCGCAACTTGGGCGGACGCCGGAAGCCCCGCCTTTGTTTCAGCAGGCATGAGACTTGACGGAACCTATATGCTGTGCGGTCTCGGCGACGAGGGGCGGATCGCGTTCGAGCTTCCTCTTCCGGCCCGGGGACACGCCGCCGCCGCTCATCCGACCCTTGCGGAGGCGGTGGCCTTCGCCCGTCGCCCCGGCCGATTTGCGCTTGTGATCGACTGCGTGACCGGTCGAGAAAAGGCCAGCCTGGACGCCCCTTTCGGCCGTCACTTCTATGGCCACGGAACGTTCTCCGCCGATGGCGACCTCTTTTCACCACCGAGAACGATTACGAAGCCGCCCGAGGCGTCGTTGGCGTCTGGAGCGTCCGGAACGGCTACGCGCGGATCGGAGAGTTTTCCTCTGGAGGTGTTGGTCCACACGATATCCGGCGCCTGCCGGGGGATGAGACACTGATCGTCGCCAATGGCGGGATCGAGACGCATCCCGACACCGGGCGCACCAAGTTGAACCTGCCTTCGATGCGTCCGAATCTAAGTTACCTGAGCTTCGATGGCCGGCTCGAGGAGCGGATCGAACCCGACCCGACCCTCCACAGGAACTCAATCCGGCATCTGGCCGTTGCCCGGGACGGCACCGTGGCGGTCGCGATGCAATGGCAGGGCGATATGTCCGACGCGCCGCCCTTGCTGGCGCTGCATCGGCGCGGGGAGGCCCTGTCATATCTGATGGCCGGCGAAGCCAAACACAGATCGATGCAGGGTTACGCCGGAAGCGTCGCCCTTTCGGCAAGCGGCGGCCAGGTGGCGATCACCTCGCCGCGCGGCGGTGTCGCGCTTGTGTTTGATCTGCGGCCGGGGGGCGGCGACACGGCGTATCGTCTTGCGGACATCTGCGGGGTGCATGCCGATGGCGCGCGATTCCTCGTCACCTCGGGGACCGGTGTCGTCGGACATGTCGGTACCGGCCGTTTCTCAAGGCTCCGGCACCACCCGCTGCAATGGGACAATCACCTGGTCGCGTTGTGACGGCCCGGTCCTCGCCCGCGGCCGGCATGCCGCGTCGCGATTGGTCCGGTTCAGTGACGGGATATGAAAAACCCCGGCGAACCCGGGACCGTCCCGCATCGGATCGCCGCGCCGACGGGGCATGAAGCCCGCGCCGCGATCGATCGCCGCACCCGCAAGGCGCGCGGAAAACGCATTCCGGGAGGCGATGGTTCCGAAATGATCGCAAGCCTTCGTCGCGGCGGTGAAGGCGGCGGTCGGGACGGCACGCTTCACCCATGTCACGGCGGTCTCCAAGGTTCACGGAGACGGAGCGATCCGGGAGGGTCATCCGCCGTTCCGGGAGGCGCTCGACGGCGATCCCGTCCGCCCCCCGATGTCGAGGAGGGGGGCCTGACCTTCAGGGGGCGACGACCATGGCGCGCGCGGCCACGGGAATCGGGCGGATGGCGCAGATGTTCCGGCCCGCCCGCCTTCCACATCGAAGCGGACTGATCCGGCACGGGCACTCTGTTCAGCCTCATCGCAAGGGCTTTGCCGCGGCCCAGACGCCGGAACCGGTGGAGTGTCCATCATGTCCGAACGCGCCTCCCCCATACGGCCGCCTGCCCAGACATCTCGACGACCGGCGATGAGCTTCCAAAAGCTTTCCGACATTCGGCTTGCCGGCAAGGGCGGCTCATGTCGACCCTTGCCGCTCTTCCAGCCCTGACCTAAAACCCGGGTTGAAACGACGCGGAGGCCACTCATGTCCGACCTCACACAGACTTTGCCCAGGCCCAAGGTGATCGCCGGCCGCGATCATGATTGGGAAATGGTGATCGGGATGGAGGTCCACGCTCAGCTCGCCACCAAGGCCAAGCTGTTTTCGGGCGCGTCGACCCGGTTCGGCGCCGAGCCCAACGCGAACGTATCCTTCGTGGATGCGGGCATGCCCGGCATGCTCCCCGTCATCAACGAGGGTTGCATCGCCCAGGCCGTGAAAACCGGACTGGGGCTCAAAGCGCGGATCAATCTTCATTCGGCCTTCGACCGCAAGAACTATTTTTATCCGGACCTGCCTCAGGGATATCAGATATCGCAGCTTTATCATCCCATCGTCGGTGAGGGCGAGGTTCTGGTGGAAATGGGCGACGGTACCGCCCGCACGGTGCGAATCGAGCGCATCCACCTCGAACAGGACGCCGGTAAATCCATCCATGACATGGACCCGCACATGTCCTTCGTCGATCTCAACCGTACCGGGGTCGCCTTGATGGAGATCGTCAGCCGCCCCGATATTCGGAGCCCGGAAGAAGCGGCCGCCTATGTTCTGAAACTGCGTCAGATCATGCAGTATCTGGGCACCTGCGACGGCAACATGCAAAACGGCAGCTTGCGCGCCGACGTCAACGTCTCGGTCTGCCGGTCCGGCGATTACGAGAAATATCAGACGCGCCAGGACCTCTCTCATCTCGGCACCCGCTGCGAGATCAAGAACATGAACAGTCTACGTTTCATCCAGCAAGCCATCGACCACGAGGCGCGGCGCCAGATTGCCATTCTGGAAGATGGCGGCACGGTCGAACAGGAAACCCGCCTCTACGATCCGGACAAGGGTGAAACCCGTTCGATGAGATCGAAGGAGGAGGCGCATGATTATCGGTATTTCCCCTGTCCCGACCTTCTGCCGTTAGAGATCGAACAAGGCTGGGTCGATGACCTCGCCGCCGGCTTACCCGAATTGCCGGACGCCAAAAAAGCCAGGTTCATCGACGACTTCGGTCTGACCGATTACGATGCCGGGGTTCTGACATCCGAGGCGGCGCATGCCGATTTCTTCGAAAAGACGGCCAAGGACTGCGACGCCAAGATGGCGGCGAACTGGATCATCAACGAACTTTTCGGGCGGCTGAAAAAGGATAACCGCGCGATCACGGACAGTCCGGTCTCGCCGACACAACTCGGCGGTATAATCACGCTCGTTCAAGGGGGGGACATTTCGGGCAAGATCGCCAAGGACCTTTTCGAGATCGTCTATACCGAAGGCGGAGATCCCGCCGAGGTCGTCAGGACGCGCGGTATGCGGCAAGTCACCGACACCGGCACGATCGAGGCAGCCGTGGATGAAATCATCGCGGCCAATCCCGCCCAGGCGGAAAAGGCGCGGCATACCCCCAAACTCGCGGGCTGGTTCGTGGGCCAGGTGATGAAGGCGACAGGCGGCAAGGCGAACCCCAAGGCGGTGAACGAAATCGTCGCCGCGAAACTCGGGCTTTCGTGACCGGTCGGTGCGCTGCGACGGCCGCGCGTGTCCGATGATGTCCCACAACGCCGCAACGCACGGGGGCACCAACGGTGATCGGGATGCTGCCCGTGCACGACGTGAATGTTCCCTCATGATCGGTGGGACAGTGAAAACGATCTTTGGGAAACGCGACCGGACTGTTAAAAGCGGGGTGATCAGTTCAAGAGAATCGATGCATGCCACGGTTTGAATACAAGGTCGTGCCCGCTCCGCGGAAAGGCGTTCCGGGCAAAGGGGTGCGTGGGAAAACCGCCAAATACGCCAATGCCCTGTCCACCATCATGAATGAACTGGGGGCTGAAGGGTGGGACTATGTGCGTGCCGACACCCTGCCGTTCGAAGAACGTTCGGGGCTGACCTCGCGCACCGTCACTTACCAGAACATGCTGGTGTTTCGCCGCCCCCTCGACGAGAGCGAAGAATTTCTTCGGACGCTCGAGAACGCCAAGGACAGGCGGGTGGCACCGATCGAAATGATCGAGAAGGGAATGGGGACGACGCATGTCACGGGCGTGTTGAAGAGCGATCAGACCGAACCCGCCGCCGAAACCGAGAGCAAGCCGCGGAACCTGGCCGCCGAGTAATATCAGCCGTCCAAGTCCAAGGCCAGGGCATGCAACCGGCCCAGCAGGTCCGGCCCCAGGGTGCGATATATGGCGCGATGTCGCGACAGGCGATCCATATGCGCCAG
>JBCCVK010000182.1:0-5486 GCA_039195495.1 Pseudomonadota bacterium | reverse complement strand
TCAGGAAAACTGTAACTCAGATCGCATTCAAAAACCACCCCTGGCGGTTTTCCGGCTCGGCATGCCGTTCCCGTGGCTTTCGTCTCTTCCACCCGGCATGAGCGTGATCCGGGCGGGCGCCAGGCGCGGGGTGGATCATAGCCCCAGCCGGTCACGCATGGCATACCAGCTCATCGCCAGGGCCAGCAGCGGTGCCCGCAAGACCCCACCGCCCGGAAAGTCCGGATTTGGCAGATGCGCCATAAGATCGAAGCGGCCCGTCTCGCCCCGCAGGGCCTCGGCCATGATCCGGCCGGCCAGCGTGGCCAGTGCAAGACCGTGCCCGGAATAGCCCGAAGCCGACAGAACGTTCGGCGCGAGACGGGCGAAATGAGGCATCCGGCTCATGGTGATGGCCAACGTTCCCCCCCAGGCGTAATCCAGCGCCGTGTTCCGCAATTGCGGAAATATCCGCCGCATCGGTTTCGCGACCACGGCGCCGATATCGGCGGGAAAACGGTAGCCGTAACTTTCCCCACCGCCGAAAAGCAATCGGTTGTCATGGCTCATCCGAAAATAGTTCACGACGAACCTGCTGTCGGCCACCGCCACGTTGCGTGTCAGAACGGCGCCTTCGGGCAGTGGCTCGGTCGCGACGATGAAATTGTTGATCGGCATGACCTTTCGTGGCACCCCGCGCACCAAGGTGCCGAGATAACCGTTCGCGGCAACGATCATCTGATCGCACATCACGTGCCCCTTACCGGTTCGCACGATCGGCCGTGATCCGAAATTCAGATGCAGCGCATGGGATTTCTCGAAGATTCGGACACCGGCCACCTTGGCCGCCCGGGCCAGGCCGAGCGCGAAGGCCAATGGATGAACGTGGCCTGAACCGCGATCCAGGGCACCGCCTTGATAGGCATCGGTCTTGACGATGGCACGCAGGCCATCCCGATCCAGGGGGGTCATGCCGTCATAGCCGTAATTCCGCGCCAGATGCTCCGCATAGACATGCGTCCCGGCCACGTCGCGGGCATGACAGTCGGCGTAAAGGATACCGTCACACCACCGGGCGGGAATGTGATGCGCGGCGATCAGGTCGCGGACCAGTTGCACCGCGGCCGAGGCGACGGCCCACAGCGCCCGCGCCTTGTCCATTCCATGCCGTTTCTCCAGCACGATCTGATCCACGCGCTGACCTTGGCCCACTTGTCCGCCATTGCGTCCCGACGCGCCGAAGCCCACGCGATGGGCCTCCAGCAGGATCACGTCCGCACCCGCCTGGGCCAAGTGCAGTGCTGCCGACAACCCGGTATAACCGGCGCCGACGACACAGATATCCGCCCGTTCCGCACCGTGCAATTCGGGAAAAGGCGCCAGCGGATCGACCGTGGCGGCATACCAGCTTGGGGGGTATTCGCCGTGTCGGTCGTTGGAGAAAAGCAGGTTCATACGTTCAAAAGCAGATGCTCGCGTTCCCAGGGCGAGATGACTTGGAGAAACTCCTCGTACTCGGCGCGTTTCACTATGGAGTAGACATGCGCGAATTCGCGGCCCAGAACGTTCTGGATTTCGGGTGCGTGGTCGAAAAGGTCGAGCGCCGCGGAAAGCCCCTGAGGGATGTCCGCCTCGCTCGAATAGGCGTCATTGGTGATCGGATCGGTCGGCGTCTCACCCGACAGCAAACCCAGATATCCACAGGCGAGAGAGGCGGCGATGCCGAGATAGGGATTGCAGTCCATGCCCGCCAGGCGATTTTCGATGCGGCGTGCCCCTGGGTCCGAGATCGGGATGCGGATGCCCGTGGTGCGGTTGTCGCGCCCCCAGGCCAGATTGATCGGTGCGGCGAAGTTTTTCACGTAACGGCGATAACTGTTCACATAAGGTGCAAGCAGTGCGATCGTCGAAGGCAAGTGCCGTTGCAAGCCCGCGATGAAATGGAAGAACATGTCGGATTCACCCCCGTCGGGATCGGTGAACAGATTCCGGCCGGTCCCCAGATCCACGACAGAATGGTGAATATGCATGGCGCTGCCCGGCTCGCCCTCGATCGGTTTCGCCATGAAGGTGGCGAAACAGTCGTGCCGCATCGCCGCTTCGCGGATCAGGCGCTTGAAGTAGAAAAGCTCGTCGGCCAGTTTCACCGGGCTGCCGTGACGCAGATTGATTTCGACCTGACCGGCACCGCCTTCCTGCGTGATCCCGTCGATTTCAAACCCCTGGGCTTCGGCAAAATCGTATATGTCGTCGATAAGGGGACCGTATTCGTCGACGGCCGAGATCGAATAGGCTTGGCGTGCGGCGGCCCGGCGGCCCGATCGGCCCATCATCGGCTCGATTTCCTGGGCCGGGTCCAGATTGCGGGCGACGAGATAAAACTCCATTTCCGGGGCGACCACGGGCTGCCATCCCTTGGCCTCGTAGAGCGCGACGATGCGTTTCAGCACGTTGCGCGGCGCGGCGGGAACGGGCGTGCCGTCCTGGTTCAGTGCGTCATGGATGATTTGGAGCGTCCAGTCACCGGTCCAGGGCGCCGCCGTGCCGGTGCCGAAGTCCGGTTTCAGAATCATGTCCGGTTCGAGGTAGCTGATCTCGCCGTCTGCTTTGCTCCAACTGCCGGTGATCGTTTGATAGAAGATCGAGTTGGGCAGGTGGAAATGCGCCTGACGGGCGAATTTCGAGGCGGGCACGGCCTTCCCCCGGGCGATGCCGGGCAGGTCGGGAACCACGCATTCGACCTCATCCAGGCGGCGACCTTCCAGATAGCGCCGCGCGGCTTCGGGCAACCGCTCGGTCCAGTCAGGCATGAGCCGCCTCGCGTTTGGCATGCGAGTTCTTGAAAAAGTCGGCGATGCGGCCGGCGATCGGGGTGCGGTCGATCGGTTTCCCGGCGGCGGCGTGGCCCGCGGCGGCATCCATCCGGTCATCCGGATAATCCGCCGTGCCGCGCCGCATCTCGACATAGTCGGCGACGAGTGCGGAGGTGAATTCGGGATGCGCCTGGATCGTGAACGCCCAGTCGTCATAGATCAACGCCGCGTTTTTGCAGAAATCGCTGGCCGCGACGGCGCGTGCCGGCGCGGGATATTCCATCACCTGATCCTGGTGCCAGGCATTGAGCGCGATCTCGCCCAATTCCTCGAAGTCGTAGATTTGCCGGCCGATCGCCCAGCCCGCGCGAAATTTTTCCACCCGGCCCCCCAGGGCCTGCGCGATGATCTGATGACCGAAGCAGATCCCGACCATTGGAACACGGGCGGCGAAGGCGTCGCGGATAAAAACCTCGAGCGGCGGAATGAAGGCATGGTCTTCGTAGACACCGTGTTTCGATCCCGTCAGCAACCAGCCGTCGCAGAGGCGGACGTCGTCCGGAAAATGCATGTTCTCGACATCGAAAGCCTGAAAGTTCAATCCGTATCCGTCCAGAAGTGCCGCGAACATGTCGCGAAAATCACCATGCACCTTTGCCGCGGCCGGAGCTGCATGCCCGCATTCCAAAATACCGATTTCCATGGGTCACCACCGCCTTGCATACCCAAAAGCGTAATTCCGGCCGTCTTGCCCTGCAAGAGGGTCAGACGGTATCCAGATAAAGTTCGATCGTTTCCCGATCGTTCAAGGTGACGATGCGACGGACCTCCTGCCGCTTGGTCATTGTCAGATTGAAGATCAGCGGGTCGGGGAAGAGACGGCGGGTGATCGGGTCCCGCTCGAACCGGTCTATGGCCGTGGTCCAACATGCCGGGAGCTGTTCCAGCTCTTGGTCGTAAGCATTGCCGGTCACGGGTTTGGGCGCTTCGAGCTCGTCCTCGATGCCGGTCAGCGCCGCACCCAACACCGCAGCCAGCATGAGATAGGGATTCGCGTCTCCACCCGCCACGCGGTGTTCGATTCGGCGCGCGGCGGGCTTGCCGGAAGGCACGCGGATCGCCGCCGTGCGGTTCTCATACGCCCAGGCAATGCCCGTGGGGGCGTGAGATTCGCGGACCAGCCGATCGTAGCTGTTGGCATGCGGCGCGAAGATCAGGGTCGAGCAGGGCAGGGCGCGCAATGCACCCGCGATGGCATGGCGCAGGATGGCCGAACCATCCTCTCGACCGTTGTCGAAGATGTTACGTCCCTCGCGGTCCAGAACCGAGAAATGCGTATGCATGCCGTTGCCGGAGAAATTTCCGTAAGGCTTGGCCATGAAACTGGCGGCGAAGCCGTGACGCCGGGCGATTCCGCGCGTCAACATCTTGAACAGCCAGGCATCGTCCGCCGTTTTCAACGCATCATCCTGATGCGTCATGTTGATCTCGAACTGGCCCGGTCCGCCTTCGGAAATCGCGGCGTCGGCGGGGATGTCCATCGCGTGGCAGGCTTCGTAGAGCTCGGTGAAGAACGCGTCGAACGCATCGATCTGGCGCATCGACAATATCTCGGCTCCGGGGGGGCGTTTGCCCGAAACCGGGCTGCGGGGCGGTTGCGGAGGATATGTTCCGTCATCGATCAGGTAGAATTCCAGTTCGGTCGCCACCACGGGTCTCCAGTTCCTCGCGGCGTAGCGGTTCAGCACATGGGCCAGCGCATGACGCGGGTCGCCCTGAAAGGGGCGGCCGTCCTCGTGGAACATCCAGATCGGCACAAGCGCGCTGGGCGAGGGCAGCCAGGGCATGGGCATGCATTCCCGCCCGGTCGGCAGCAGGAGCCCGTCCTGGTCGCCACTTGCGAAAACCAGCGGACTATCGGCGATATCCTCACCCCAAATGTCAAGATTCATCGCCGAGAACGGAAATCGTATACCTTCGATCATCACCTTGCGGGCGGCATGCGCGGGTAGGCGTTTGCCGCGCGCCTGGCCGTTCAGATCGGCGGCCGCGGCATGGATGGCCTTGATGTGGGAGTGATCGGCGCGCCGGGCTTTCATCGTATCAGCTTCGGTCTTATTCGAAGACGGCGGCGCGCCTTTTGCGGCAGATGTCGGTTCAACCGCCGGTTCACCAGCCCGAACAGCGCAATGATGCCCAAGGTGGTGACGACGAAGTAGAAGGCGACGATCGGATAGGGAATAAATGGGTTGAAGGTCTTGTCGGCGAAGTAATTCGCATAGTAAAGCTCATCGCCGCGCTGCTGCCAGGCCGGGAAGCCGCTGAAATATATCAGCGTGGTGGCGTGGAACAGAAAAATCGCCTCGTTCGTGTAGGCCGGCCAGGCAAGCCGCAGCATCGTGGGCCAGACCACGCGGCGGAATTTTGCAAATCCCGACAACCCATAGGCATCGGCCGCGTCAAGATCCCCCTTGGGGATCGATTTCAACGCTCCGTTAAAGATCTCGGCCGAATAGGCGGCAGTATTCAACAACAGCACGATCAATGCGCCGACCCATGCCGAAGTGAACGGGTCGAAAAACGGATAGCGTGATTTCAATGACAGAAACAGAAAATAACCGAAAAAGAACTGAATGAAAAGCGGAGAGCCGCGGAAGACGAAGATAAACCATTCGCCGGGTTTGCGCAGCCAGG
>JBCCVK010000181.1:0-5530 GCA_039195495.1 Pseudomonadota bacterium | reverse complement strand
GTCGCTTCTCGCGCGATCAAAAAGCTCCGCGCCCTTGGCCCTGATTGAGGCCGGCGCCTGCCGATGCTCTTGAGGTGGCGCTTGCCCGCACCCCGAAAGGATGATCATCCGGCCCTGTCGTGAACGCGCGTCCCGCCTGCGCGGGGCTTTCCCATACGGAAGGGAAAATGACCGATCCCGACAGACGTCGCCTGAGTGAGAGGCATCGCCGCCGAAAGGACGCTTCCCGACCACGCGCCGTGGCAACTTCTCGAGGACCGTCATCGACGCGAGACGTCCGATCTTTCGCCGCGGGAGCGAATGGTCGTCATCGCCAGGCCCGACGGATGAAACCTGTCCTTGCCGACATAGGCGGCGATCAGGGAAAGCCGGCAAGATCATCGGTCTTTATCGTATTCACGGCCGCGGCTTCCATCTTTGGGGACAACCCTTCCCGGGTCACTCCAGCGGGGAAGCCGCCGCTACGTTGCCGGAGCCTCGCGAACGAAAACCCCGTCGAAATGACGGGGGTCGTCGCAAAGCTGAACACCGCTTCGAGCGGGGCTTGGTTTCAGTGCACCACCATGGCCGCGGGGGGCTGTTGCCGGGCTGACGTGCTGACGCGGTCGCCGACGATCAGCCCATCGGCACCGGCAAGCACATGCACCGCGTCACCATCCATCACCTCGCCGGCAAGCAGCATTTCGGCCAGGCGATCTTGTAATGCGCGCTGGATGACCCGCTTTAGCGGGCGCGCGCCGAAGACCGGATCATAGCCTTCGTCGGCCAGCCAGGTCTTGGCATCTTCGTTCAGTTCCAGCGTGACGTTGCGCGTGGCAAGCCGCTTGGTCAGACGCGCCAATTGGATCTCGACGATGCCGTCCATATCTGCCCGGCTCAACCGGTCGAAGATAACGGTCTCGTCCAGGCGATTCAGGAATTCGGGCCGGAAATGCGCCCGGACCGCATCCATCACCTCGCGCCTGGCCGCGCCGACATCCATCCCGTCCGGCAACTGACTCAGGGCCTGTGCTCCCAGATTCGAGGTCAATATGATGAGCGTCTGCTTGAAATCGACCGTCCGCCCCTGTCCATCGGTCAACAGTCCGTCATCAAGGACCTGCAGCAACACGTTGAACACGTCCGGATGTGCTTTCTCGACCTCGTCGAACAGCACCACCTGATAAGGGCGCCGACGCACGGCTTCGGTCAGCACGCCGCCTTCATCATAACCGACATATCCCGGAGGCGCTCCGATAAGGCGGGCGACCGAATGTTTCTCCATGAACTCCGACATGTCGATTCGAACCATCGCGCTGTCATCGTCGAACAGGAACTCGGCCACGGCCTTGGTCAATTCGGTCTTGCCGACCCCCGTGGGTCCCAGAAACAGAAAACTGCCCAACGGCCGTTTTTCGTCGTTCAACCCGGCGCGCGCGCGGCGCACGGCGTTCGACACGGCCAGCACGGCGGATGTCTGGCCAACCACGCGGCGACTCAATTCCGTTTCCATGCGAAGCAGTTTCTCGCGCTCACCCTCCAGCATCTTACTGGTCGGAATGCCGGTCCAACGTTCGACGACCTCGGCAATCTGCTCGGGCCGCACGGCTTCTTCCACCATCAACGCGTCTTCCTGCGCCTCGGCTTCCCTCAATTCCCTCTCGAGCTGCGGGATGACACCATAGGACAATTCCCCGGCCTTGGCCAAATTGCCCTCGCGCTTGGCTTGCTCCAGCTCGGCCCGCGCGCGATCCAGCTTTTCCTTCAGATCGCGCGCCGATTCCAGCTTGTCGCGTTCGGACTGCCATTGCGCCGTCATCTGCGCGGATCTCTCCTGCAGATCGGCCAGTTCTTTCTCCAACCTGTTCAACCGGTCCTTCGAAGCGTCGTCGTCCTCTTTCTTCAGGGCCTCGGCCTCGATCTGCTTTTGCAGGATTTCACGATCCAGCGCGTCCAATTCCTCGGGCTTGCTGTCCACTTCCATACGCAGACGGCTTGCAGCCTCATCGACCAGATCGATGGCCTTGTCGGGCAGGAATCGATCGGTGATATAGCGATGCGACAATGTCGAAGCGGCCACGAGTGCCGAGTCGCTGATCCGAACCCCATGATGCAATTCGTATTTTTCCTTGATGCCGCGCAGGATCGAGATCGTATCCGCGACGGTCGGTTCCGCCACCATCACCGGTTGGAAGCGGCGGGCGAGGGCCGCATCCTTCTCGACATGCTTGCGGTATTCGTCAAGCGTCGTCGCGCCGACGCAATGTAATTCGCCCCGGGCCAGCGCCGGTTTCAGCAAATTCGACGCATCCAGTGCCCCATCGGTCTTGCCGGCCCCAATCAGCGTGTGCATTTCGTCGATGAACAGCACGATCTCACCGGCGGCCGTTTCGATTTCTTTCAGAATCGCCTTCAGACGCTCCTCGAATTCGCCGCGATATTTCGCACCGGCGATCAGGGCGCCCATGTCCAATGCCATCAGTTTCTTGTTGCGCAGACTTTCCGGCACATCGCCATTGATGATGCGCAACGCCAGACCTTCCGCGATCGCGGTCTTGCCCACGCCGGGTTCGCCGATCAGCACCGGGTTGTTTTTGGTTCGGCGGCTGAGAACCTGCATCGTGCGGCGAATTTCCTCGTCGCGCCCGATGATCGGGTCGATCTTGCCCTCTGCGGCGGCGTCGGTCAGGTCGCGTGCGTATTTCTTCAGCGCATCGTAACCCTCCTCGGCAGAGGCGGTGTCGGCAGTGCGGCCCTTACGAATGTCGTTGATGGCCGCATTGAGGTTCTGCGCCGTGACCGCGCCCGCTTCCAGCGCCTCCTTCGCCTTCGATTTGACGATGACCAGCGCAGTCAGAACCCGTTCGACCGGTACGAAACTGTCCCCCGCCTTCGCCGCTATCTTCTCGGCTTCGTCGAGGACTTTGACGGTCTGTCCATCCAGGTAAATCTGACCGGCGTCCCCCGTCACCTTGGGCAGTCGGGCCAATGCCGCCTCGACGGATTCGGTGACGCGTTCGGGCGCGCCGCCCGCGCGTTTGATCAGGTTGGCGGCCAGTCCCCGATCATCGTCCAGCAATGCCTTCAGCAGATGTTCCGGGGACAGTCGCTGATGATTGTCCCTTACCGCGATCGTTTGAGCGGCCTGCAGGAAGCCGCGCACGCGTTCGGTGAACTTCTCCAAGTTCATGAGTCTACCCCTTCATAAGCATCGACCCCGAACCGCCCGCATTCGCGGCACGCGTCCTTGCCGACCTTCATGTCGTATTTGGGCATTGGGTTCGGCGGGCACAAGCCCTTGCCTCGTATCGCCGCGGCGGGGGCGTTCCACCTCTTGACCCTTCCGGTTCCTAAAGCCCACATATGTGACCGAAGGAGAGGCCCATGCGCGCCGACGACCGCCTGATTGTCGCTCTCGATGTTCCTGACGCGACGTCGGGTCTGGAACTGACCGCGGCGCTTGGCGACAGCGTGAATTTCTATAAGATCGGGCTCGGCATGTTGACCGGCGGCGGCCTGGCTTTGGCCGACGAGTTGAAGTCCGTCCACGGCAAACGGATCTTCATGGATCTCAAACTGTTCGATATCGGTGCCACGATCGAAGCCGCCGTGCGCGGACTGACCAGGTTCGACCTTGATTTTCTGAGCGTGCATGGCGATCCGCATGTGGTGCGCGCGGCGGTCGAAGGTAGAGGCGGCAATACGAAGATCCTGGCGGTCACGATTCTGACATCGCTTGATGATGCGGATCTGCAAGCCGCCTGCCTGAAGGCCGGCCCGTTGGCCGATCTCGTCCGGGAAAGGGCCGTCAGGGCCTTCGAAGCCGGCGCCGACGGGGTCATCGCCTCACCGCAGGAGGCCGCGCTGATCCGAACGCTGCCCGACTCTCTGGACAAACTGATCGTCACCCCCGGCGTACGGCCTGTCGGCACCCCGCTCGGCGATCAGAAACGCGTGTCCGATCCGGCGGCGGCCCTGGCCAATGGCGCCGATCATATCGTCATCGGCCGGCCCGTCCGCAACGCACGGGATCCCCGTGCGACGGTCGGGCGAATCCTGGCGGAAATTCGCGGGCGTTAACCCTCTTCTCGGCATGCGCGATGCGCGCCGACGTCCGATCGTGCTTGCGGCCCGCGGCGGACGGGCGCGGCGGACGGGCGCGGGCGCCTCCAACGCCAAGCCCCGATCCGCCCCGGCCATCTTCGCGGACATCGCCGGCCCTCCGGGAAACGGACGCCCCCCGTTCGTGTCTGAACTTGTCCTTTTCCGAGTGACGGACATTGCCGCTGCTGTCGCCTGCGCGTATTTTCCGCATATGCCCCGGTTCTGTCGCGCCTGTCTGACCGTTTTTGAGGCCGGACCACGTTGTCCCGCCTGTCATGGTCCGCGCATTCTGGCCCATGAGGAACTGTTCGATCTGTCCATCGCGCATATGGATTGCGATGCTTTTTACGCTTCGATCGAAAAACGCGACAATCCCGAACTTCGAAACAAACCCGTCATCATCGGCGGCGGTCGGCGCGGAGTGGTTTCAACCGCATGTTATATCGCCCGAATCAAGGGGGTGCGCTCGGCGATGCCGATGTTCAAGGCATTGAAGCTTTGCCCCGAAGCGGTGATCGTCAGTCCGCGGATGGAGGTCTATGCCCAGGTCAGCGGCGCGGTGCGCAACATGATGGAAGAGCTGACGCCGGACATTGAGCCGCTCTCGCTGGATGAGGCTTTCCTGGATCTGACCGGCACCGCCCGCCTGCACGGCGCACCGCCCGCGCTCATGCTGGCACGGCTGATCAAACGCATGGAAACCGAATTGGGCATCTCCGGCTCGATCGGTCTTAGCCACAACAAGTTTCTCTCCAAGGTGGCTTCCGAACTGGACAAGCCGCGCGGCTTCTCGGTGATTGGCATGGCGGAGACCGAGGCATTTCTACGCCACAAGCCGGTGCGACTGATCTGGGGCGTAGGCCGGGCGACGCAGGTCTCCCTGGACAAGGCCGGGATACGTACGTTCGCCGATCTGCTGCGTTGGGACCGGCGGGATCTCTGCGCGCGTTTCGGCGCGATGGGTGACCGGCTGTGGCATCTCGCGCGCGGCCAGGACACGCGCCGCGTGTCTGCGCATGCGCCGGTGAAATCGATCTCGAAGGAGACGACGTTTCATGCGGATACGGCCGATCCCGGATTGCTGGACGGGCATATATGGCGGTTGGCCGAACAGGTCGGCGACCGCGCCAAGCGGCGGCGGCTGGCCGGGCGCGTGGTGACGCTGAAACTCAAACGCTCGGACCATTCGCTGATTTCACGGCGCGCCGTCCTTCGCGATCCCACGCAGATCGCCGACAGGATCTATCGCACCGCGCGGCGGCTTTTCGATCAGGTGGGCGACCAAGGCCCCTATCGCCTATTGGGCGTTGGTATCGGTGATTTGGTCTCCGCAGGGGCCGCGGACACTTCCGACGACTTGCTGGATCCCGACATGGCAAAACGCGCGCAGGCGGAACGAGCGACCGACAGCATCCGGGCCCGGTTCGGGGCGGATGCGATCATGAAG
>JBCCVK010000180.1:0-5554 GCA_039195495.1 Pseudomonadota bacterium | reverse complement strand
CGCCAGCGCCCGGATCCGCGACAGCAAGGAACAGGTTTTTGGCGAGCTCAAGGTCACCACGACCATTGGTTTCGGCTCGCTCTGGCTGGCGCCGCGCCTGGCGGCACTCTATGACAAATATCCCGATCTGAAGGTCGATCTCATGCTGGAGGAACGGGTTTTGGATCTGCCGATGCGCGAGGCCGATGTGGCGATCCGCATGAAAGAGCCGAGCCAGGCCGACCTGATCCGCAAAAGGCTGATGAGCGTGCGCATGCGGCTCTATGCGGCGCCCGGATATCTGGAAAAGCATGGAACGCCACGGACGCTGGACGATTTGCAGGCGTATCGGTTGATATGTCAAAACACCGGCTCCGCCCAGGTTGGCGCAGGAGCCACCCTGGTCCGGATGCTGATGAGCCATGACATCAAGTCGTTCCTTTACGTGAACAACTACTTCGGCGTGCTGCAAGGCATGATCCACGAACTCGGGATCGGCGTATTGCCGGATTATATCATGGAAGACTTTCCGAACGTCGTTCAGGTACTTGCCGAAGTGGAAAGCAAGGAGGTGCCGGTTTTCCTGGCCTATCCCGAAGAACTGCGGCATTCCAAACGCGTGCAGGCTTTCCGGGACTTCGTGCAGGATGAGATCATCGCGCATCGCAGAAAAATACGTGCGAGAGAGGCCGGCTAGCACGGCTTGCGTCCCAGGCCCGGCGCCAAGGCCCAGATACCGCCCGTTTTGAGACGGCGGTCAAACCCGGCGGCTCAGCTATGCAACGAGCACATAGCGGCCTTGCGGCTTCAAAGGCGCGAAAGATCTTGTTGCCACCCCATGCCGGACTTACCTTGAGCGATGAAACGGACGCCGATGCGTCAGTTTACCTCCCTGTTGAACTTTATGGCCGGGCTTGCGCCCGGCCTTTTTTCGTTCACTCCATGGACATGCCCGGCAACGATCCCCGAAAGCGGATCCACCTCCTTGCGCATTGATATCCGAATTTGCCGGGACCGGCCGTCTCGGCAGTCGCCGATCGACCTCTCCCTCACCATGCCCGCACGGCATATTGCCGAGGGCGACGGGGACGTTTCAAGCCGCGGTTGTGCAAGCGTGCAAGCCCCCCCGAACCGGACGATCCCGAAGAATGGCCGTCGGCACGCCTTTCGCATTTCATCGCACATCCTTTTCCCTTTCGACGAAGATGAATGAAATCGCCCCTTGTCGCCGCTTTTGCCCGCCCCTAAACTCTATGGATGAACGACGAGGTGTATCCATGGTGATGCAGGCTGCTGAACTTGAGACCCTGATCCGCGAGAGTTTTCCCGACGCGAAGATCACGATCACCGATCTGGCGGGGGACGGAAACCACTATGCGGCCGAGGTCATCGACGAAAGCTTTCGCGGCAAGAACCGCGTGCAGCAGCAGCGCGCCGTCTACACCGCCCTGAAGGGAAAGATGGATGGGGATGCGGGAGAGTTGCACGCATTGGCGTTGACGACCAAGATCCCCGATTGACGTATTCTGCCAAGAGGACTTCGCAATGACCGCCGCCGAGCAAATCAAGCACATGATCGCCGAAAACGACGTGGTGCTTTACATGAAAGGCACCAAGACGATGCCACAATGCGGCTTCTCCAGCCGCGTGGCGGGAATGTTGAACTTCATGGGAGTCGAATATCGGGACGTCAACGTGCTGGAAGACGCCGCGATACGCCAGGGGATCAAGGATTTTTCCGACTGGCCGACCATACCACAACTTTATGTCAAGGGCGAATTCGTGGGCGGCTGCGACATCGTGAGCGAGATGACGCTTTCGGGTGAGCTTGAGACACTGTTCGATGGACAGGGTGTCGGCTATGACAAGGACGCGGCGAAGAAGATTCGCGAAGCGAACGCCTGACCGGCTCCCCCACCCCCTTGCGGGACGTGAAGCTTTTATGATCCGCGGACAGGGACTCTCCGCCTGAAGGAAGGCTGCCGGTCCGTACTAAGGTGCGATCGATCGGGGGCGGTTTCGGTGAATACGACCGCTTTTCACGGTCGTCTCAGGTCCCGTCCATTTGATTGGCCAACGCCTCGGCACGCGCGGCGAGTTCCGCCAAACTGTCGCGCAAGCCCTGCGGCACGACCGGCACCTCGATCTTGTCGGGCACCGGCGGCGGCGTGTGGATCAGCGCTTCCAACTCTTCCTTCGTCTCGGCCAGCGCGGCCTTCGCGCGCTCCAGCTCTTCGGACAGACCCGCGGCTTTGTCCGCCAGCATCAGACCCGACATGAGCAACATGCGGTTCTCCGGCAGGCGTCCGATCTGACCGGTCAACGTCTCGGCCTCTCCATTCAGCAGATTCGCCGCGGCATTCAAAAAATGTTCCTCACCTTCCTGACAGGAAACCTGATAGCTGCGACTGCCGATTTCGATCGTCACCTCGACCATTTCATGCCTCTCCCACCAGCGGTTTCATCTCGTCCAGGATCGCATCCATTTCGGCCAGATCGGCAGAGCGTGCCACCCGAAGCGCCTCCAGTTCGGCCACCATCGCCTGATTGATCAGATGTGGTTCGCCGACCATATCCTCATTGCGGCTGCGTAATGCGGCATTGGCCTCGCGCAGCCGTTCGTTGACGCCGCGGACCTGAACCATGATCTTTTCCGCCTCGACCAGTTGCTGCTGCAGCCTTTCGACCTTCTGCCGCCACTGGGCAATCGCGGCGTCGGCCCGGTCCCGCACCACTCTCAGCCGCTCTTCCAGCTGAGCATTCGCGGTTTTTTCCTCTTCCAGCGCCTGCGCCAAACGGGCCTGATCCGCCGCCATCGCGCCCGCATCGCCGGCAAGACGGTCATTCACCCTGGCGGCGATCCTGTCCAAAGCCACGCTGATACGCTGTTCGAGATCGGTGAGATCGCCCATAACCAAGCCTCTCTTTCGCATCTTGGCGACGATCCGGGCAACGTGACGAATCGCCGTTTGTTCGTTTTCCCGGCAGTTTAGCCAACAAAGCTCATAAATGCGCCCCTCTTTGCGGCGCGTCCGTGCAAGTCGACGCTTGCACTTGACGATCGGGCTGCTATCACGCCATTTGCGCCGACCCGACATGAACAAAGGACCATTTCCCGTGGATATCGCCCGTTTACGTCAACAGCATCCCGAGCATTGGTCCAAGGCGACCGCCATTCGCGTATTGGCCCTGGATGCGGTCCGTGCCGCCGCTTCGGGGCATTCGGGAATGCCGCTGGGAATGGCCGACGTGGCCACGGTCCTGTTTGAAAAGCATCTCCGGTTCGATGCCGGCGCGCCCGATTGGCCCGATCGGGATCGGTTCGTCCTGTCGGCGGGGCACGGCTCGATGCTGCTTTACGCGCTGCTGCATCTGACCGGTTATGCGGAGATGACGCTGGAGCAGTTGAAAAACTTCCGCCAGTGGGGGTCGATCACCGCCGGACACCCGGAATTCGGGCATGCGAAGGGCGTGGAGACGACGACCGGGCCGCTGGGACAGGGCCTTGCCAATTCCGTGGGCTTCGCCCTGGCCGAAGAGATCATGCGCGCCCATTGGGGGCGAAAGGTGGTCGATCACCGCACATATGTCATCGCCGGCGACGGCTGCCTGATGGAAGGCGTCAGCCAAGAGGCGATCACGCTGGCCGGCCGGCAGAAACTGGGAAAGCTGATCGTGCTGTGGGACGACAACGGTATCACCATCGACGGGCACGTCTCGCTCAGCGACGCCACCGATCAGATAAAGCGTTTCCAGGCTTCGGGCTGGTCCACCTTCGAATGCGACGGGCATGATCCCGGCGCCATCGATGCCGCCATCGGTGCGGCGAAGAAGGCCGACACGCCTTCCTTGATCGCCTGCAAGACGCATATCGCGCTGGGTTCCTCGGCACAGGACACGGCCAAGGGGCACGGTGCCCTGACCGATGAGCAGTTGATCCGCGACACCAAGGATGTCTATGGCTGGCAGTACGGTCCGTTCGAAATCCCCGCCGAAATCAAGCGCGCTTGGGAAACTGTCGGCAGCCGTGGCGCAGGGGACCGTATGGCATGGGAGGCCCATCTTGCCACGCTCAGCGCCCGTAAACGGGCCGAGTTCCAGCGCGCCCTCGCGGGTGAGGTCCCGAAAAGACTGGACGGCGCCATCCGCACCCTGAAAAAGCAGATCAGCGATACCGCCCCCAAGATCGCCACCCGCAAATCCTCTGAAATGGTGCTAGAGGTCATCAATCCGATCCTGCCGGAGACCGTTGGAGGCTCGGCGGATTTAACGGGTTCCAACAATACCAGAACCGGCGATCTGGGCATTCACGGCCCGGACAACCGCAAGGGCCGCTACATCCATTACGGCATTCGCGAACACGGTATGGCGGCGGCGATGAACGGAATGATCCTGCATGGCGGGATAAGACCCTATGGCGGCACCTTCATGTGTTTTACCGATTACGCCCGCCCGGCGATGCGCCTGGCGGCGCTCATGCAGATCCCCGTGATTTACGTCATGACGCACGACTCGATCGGTTTGGGTGAAGATGGTCCGACCCATCAGCCGGTGGAACATCTTGCCATGCTGCGGGCAACGCCGAACATGAATGTTTTCCGTCCCGCCGACACGGTCGAGACCGCCGAGGCATGGACCCTGGCGCTTTCAAGCACCCATACGCCGAGCGTTCTCGTGCTGAGCCGCCAGAACCTGCCGACGGTGCGGCTGGATCACCGATCCAAGAACCTGACCGCGCAGGGGGCCTATGTTCTGGCGGATGCGGTGGGTCGCCGCCTGGCGATCATCCTGGCCACGGGGTCCGAGGTTGAAATCGCGCTCAAGGCACGCGAATTGCTTCAAGCCGAGGGGATCGGAACCCGGGTTGTCTCGATGCCCTGCTGGGAGGCGTTCGCGACGCAAGACGATGCATATCGCCGCCGGATACTGCCCGCCGGCCCGGTGCGCGTCGCAGTCGAAGCCGGTGTGCGGCTGGGCTGGGATCGTTGGCTGCTCGGTGAGCGGGCCCCCAGAAGCGGGGCCGGTTTCGTCGGCATGGATGGTTTCGGGGCCTCCGCCCCGGGCGGGATCCTCTATGATCGGTTTGGCATCACCGCCGATGCCGTTGCCGACAAGGTCAAATCGCTGCTCTGACGAACGGGACCGAACATGCGACCGGGGTCTTCCTGGCGCGCAATGGGCGCCCTCGTTGACATGCCTGTCCCGAACGGCCGTCCCTGCCCCATTGCGGCGAATGCCACACATCGCGCAGCGTTCCTGGCGGGATTGAACGGGCGCGGGCGGGCTTGGTGGACCCAACCCGTGCGGCAAAGGTGAAATCCCGAATATCACGCCGGCCGGACTGGACTGGTCGAAGGAAGATCTCGCCGTCTCTTTCACCGCGGGCCTGACACCGGATCACGACAGCGCCGGCGAAGAGATGAGGGAAGCGATCCGCAATCTGTCGCGGCCCTCATCCGAGGATCGAGCCGCGCTGGCCGCTCATCTGAAGGCGCTGCCGGCAGCGCGATAGGATCATCTTACGCTTTTCTGAAGCCGCTCCAACCGCGAGGCGCGAAGACGGGCGAAATCCTCG
>JBCCVK010000179.1:0-5558 GCA_039195495.1 Pseudomonadota bacterium | reverse complement strand
GTGGACGAGGACCTTACGGAAGCGAACAGGCGCCTGTTCGAAGGCCGGCGCTTCACCTTCATTACCGCCCTTGCCGCAATCTATGCCGCATTTCACATGGCGGCACTCAACGGGTTGTCGATTTCCGGGTTGACCGACATCGTGATCCCGGTCCTGCCGCGCCTTCCGCTCGAGACTTGGAATTTCCGAATCGTTCATATTGCCGGCGCGTTGTTTTTGGGCTTCCTGCTCTTCAGCGCCCATGCGCGTTTCCCCGAAAGAAAGTCGGACGAGACGCCGCTAATAGGCTATGCCGCCATGGCCCTTCTGGTTCCGGCGCTGGTCGCTTGCGGTGCGGCCCTCAGCTTCGGCGTTCGCATCTCCAACGGTGAGCTTTGGAACGGGATCGCGCCCGAGTTCAAACATCCCGAACTCTATTGGTTCGGCATTCCGCTTTTGGCGGCGACGTTCGGCGGCATCGTACTGGGCTGGGTCCACAAGCGGATACGCTCGGGCTTCGCCGTGCCGGATCTGGTGCTCGGGGTCTGCGCCGTCGCCATCGCGATCTACATGATCACGATCTTCGGCACGCTCATGC
The DNA here is from genome assembly GCA_039195495.1 of Pseudomonadota bacterium. GTDB lineage: Bacteria > Pseudomonadota > Alphaproteobacteria > Rhodobacterales > Rhodobacteraceae > JBCCVK01. Next base: position 4,981 of record JBCCVK010000179.1, on the reverse strand, counting down.
GCAACTCAACCGGCACTCCCTTCGCGCCGATCGGCATTTCACTGGCCGCGATCGCGGGTTCGGCCCTGATCATGGAGCTGACGCGGCGGGTCGCGGGTCCGGCGCTCGTGGTTATAGCCGGCCTGTTTCTGGCCTATGTCTTCACCGGCCATCTGATGCCGGGTTTCCTGAACTCGCCCAAGATCGACTGGGCCCGCTTCTTCAGCCAGGTTTATACGGACGCCGGGATCCTTGGCCCTACGACCGCCGTGTCCTCGACCTTCATCATTCTCTTCATCATATTCGCGGCCTTTCTCCAGGCTTCGAAAGTTGGCGATTACTTCGTTAATTTTGCGTTCGCGCTAGCCGGGCGTACGCGCGGCGGTCCCGCCAAGGTCGCGATCTTCGCAAGCGGTCTCATGGGCATGATCAACGGGACCTCCGCCGGCAATGTCGTCGCCACCGGTTCACTGACGATCCCGCTCATGAAGCGGATTGGCTACCATAAGAAGACGGCCGGGGCGATCGAGGCGGCGGCATCGACCGGCGGGCAGATCATGCCGCCGATCATGGGTGCCGGCGCTTTCATCATGGCCGAGATCACAGGCATTCCCTATATCGAAATTGCAATCGCCGCGATCATTCCGGCCGTCCTTTATTTTGCCAGCGTCTATTTCATGGTCGATTTCGAGGCGGCGAAATTGGGCATGCGCGGCATGCACGACGATGAGCTTCCCAAGCTTGGGACGATGCTGCGGCGGATCTATCTCTTCGTGCCGATCATCATTCTGATATATGCGCTGTTCATGGGGTATTCGGTGATCCGGGCCGGCACGCTCGCGACGGTCGCCGCAGCCGTCGTCTCGTGGTTTACCCCATACCGGATGGGACCGCGATCGATCGTCAAGGCGTTCGAAGTGGCCGGAACCATGTCCATCCAGATCATCGCCGTAACCGCCTGCGCCGGCATCATCGTGGGCGTCATATCACTCACCGGCGTCGGGGCCCGTTTCTCGACGATGCTTCTGGGAATAGCGGAAACCTCGCAACTCCTGGCACTTTTCTTCGCGATGTGCATCGCGATCCTGCTCGGCATGGGCATGCCGACCACGGCGGCCTATGCGGTGGCCGCCTCGGTCGTCGCGCCGGGCCTGGTTCAACTTGGCATCCCGCAGTTGACCGCGCATTTCTTCGTCTTCTACTTTGCCGTTCTGTCTGCGATCACGCCGCCGGTCGCCCTGGCCAGCTATGCGGCTGCGGGCATCTCCGGCGCAAATGCGATGGAGACATCCGCCGCTTCGTTCAAGATCGGCATCGCCGCCTTCATCGTGCCCTTCATGTTCTTCCATAACAGCGCGATTCTCATGGACGGCACCTGGTTCGAGATCGGGCGCGCGGGCATCACGGCGGTGTTCGGCGTCTTCCTTCTGTCCGGCGGCGTGCAGGGCTGGTTCGTCGGCAGGCGTGCGGCCTGGTTCATCCGCGCGGCGCTGATCGTCGCGGCGCTTTTCACGATCGAAGGCGGATGGCGGACGGATGTCCTCGGACTTGGCATCGCGGCGGCGACGTTCTTCGTGCAAAGGGTATTTTCACCGAATCCGAAAGGTCCGATACGCGTCGCAGGCGCCGACTGACCGATGCCGGCAGTTGATGGACGCCCGGGACCGGGCGAACATCCGGATGGCGCGCGCCGGCAACGCTCTGGCCCGCACCATTCGGATCGCGGTCGGCCGACCGTGCCGGCATCCGTCAAAGGAGGGGTTTTCGTATCGCGAGCGCTGCGAACGCCTGCCGCGGCACCTCCGCGACATCGGAGGACGGCCCGGATGCGAGCGGGCCGGGAAAACCCCACGACCCGCGAATGGGACCGGGACGGTTCCATCGACCGGTCAAAATTCCTTGATGCTGCAAAATTTCCATTATATCATAATGGCTCCTTTCGGGAGAAAAGACCATGACAGCCGCATTTCTCGACCATGTCGAAGCGACCCTATCCGGCATCCGTGATGACGGTCTTTACAAGGTGGAGCGGGAGATTTCAGGCGCTCAATCCGGATTGATCGATGTATCCTCCGGGGATGAAGACCGGCGCGACATCGTCAATCTCTGTGCCAACAACTATCTCGGCCTCGCCAACGACCCACGCCTTGTTTCGGCCGCGAAAACGGCGATGGACACACATGGCTATGGAATGGCGAGCGTCCGTTTCATCTGTGGCACCCAGGACCTGCATCGGCGGTTGGAAAGGCGACTGGCCGGCTTCCTTGGCAAGGATGACAGCATTCTGTTTGCGGCCTGTTTCGACGCCAATGGCGGCCTCTTCGAACCCCTTCTGGGTCCTGAAGATGCCATCGTCTCCGATGCGCTCAACCACGCGTCCATTATCGACGGCATCCGTCTTTGCAAGGCGAGGCGCTATCGCTACCAAAACTCGGACATGACCGATCTGGAAGCAAAGTTGAAAGAGGCCAAGGTCAGTGGCGCGCGCTTCATCATGGTTGCCACGGACGGCGTTTTTTCGATGGATGGCTATCTTGCAGATTTACCGTCGATCACGGCCCTGGCCAGTCAGTACGATGCGCTGGTGATGGTGGACGACTGCCATGCGACGGGTTTCATGGGACCTAAGGGGCGGGGAACCGCGGCTCATTTTGGGGTGAACGACAAGGTCGACATACTGACCGGCACTTTGGGAAAAGCGCTTGGTGGAGCGCTTGGCGGCTATATCGCGGGCCCCCAGCCGATCGTGGATCTTCTGCGTCAGCGCGCGCGGCCTTATCTGTTCTCGAATGCCTTGCCACCCGCAGTCGTCGCCGCCGGAATCGAGGCACTGGATATTGCCGAGGAAGGTGACGATCTTCGACAACGCCTTTTTGAAAACGCAGAATATTGGCGGGCCGGCCTGACCAAACTTGGCTTTACGCTCAAAGCGGGAGAACATCCGATCATTCCGGTGATGCTTGGGGATGCGAAACTCGCTCAGGCCATGGCCGCCCGACTGTTCGATCTGGGCGTTTACGTATCGGGGTTCTTCTATCCGGTCGTGCCGCATGGGACGGCGCGCATCCGTACTCAAATGAGCGCCGCCCTTTGCCGGAGTGATCTCGATCGGGCGCTCACCGCTTTTGAGGCGGCAGGCCGAGAATTGGGGGTCATCCCCTGATGCCTGATCGCCTCAATGAAATGATGTGTCTCGTCAAGGCGCGCGCCGATGTCGGGCTGAGCCTGCAACACCGTCCCGTGCCGGAAACCGGTGAAGACGACGTTTTGATCAGGATCAACAGGACAGGGATCTGCGGTACGGACATCCACATCTGGAACTGGGACGAATGGGCGGCGAAAACCATACCCGTTCCGCTGATCACCGGGCACGAATTCGCCGGGGAGATCGTCGAAATCGGCAAGAACGTGAAGGGGTTGCGCATCGGTCAGCGCGTGAGCGGCGAAGGTCATCTTATCGGCAAGGAGTCACGTCAATCCAGGGCTGGCAAGTTTCATCTCGATCCCGAAACGCGCGGTGTCGGCGTCAACGAGCAGGGGGCCTTCGCCGAATATCTCAGATTACCGGCGTTCAATGCCGTCCCTCTCCCGGATTCCATAAGCGACGATATCGGTGCGATCCTCGACCCGCTCGGCAATGCGGTTCATACAGCGCTCAGCTTCGATCTGATCGGCGAAGACGTGCTCGTGACCGGGGCCGGTCCGATTGGTATCATGGCGGCCGCGGTTGCCCGTCATGCCGGCGCGCGGCACATCGTTATCACCGACATCAATCAGGACCGCCTCGACCTCGCTCAGAAGGTGGCCGATGTGGTTCCCGTCAATGTCGACCAGGAGGATCTCAACGATGCGGTCGCGCATTTGAACATGAAGGAGGGGTTCGATGTCGGTCTCGAAATGTCCGGAAATCAGCAGGCCCTCGATCAGATGGTGGAGACCCTTGTCATGGGTGGGCGGATCGCGATTCTCGGCATCCCGCCCGGGAAGAGTCCCGTCGACTGGTCCCGTATCGTGTTCAAGGCCATCACGATCAAAGGCGTTTACGGCCGCGAGATCTTCGAGACCTGGTACAAGATGATCGCGATGCTCGAAAACGGGCTCGATGTGTCCGAAGTGATCACGCACCGGTTCGACGCCGCCGATTACGTGAAGGGTTTCGAGACCATGTTGGGGGGAACCAGCGGAAAGGTTGTCCTTGATTGGACCAGCTTGCGATCCTAGGTCGCAAGATCACCCAGCCCGGACCGGATCGATGACGAAAGACGAGATTTCCGAACGCCTCAGCACCAGACTGAAAGAGGCGCGCAAGGCGCAAGGTCTGAGTTTGGAGTCTTTGTCGAAATTGTCGGGTGTATCCGTATCGATGATCTCGCAAATCGAGCGCGGAGAGACGAACCCGACCGTCGTCATCATATGGAACCTGACAAAGGCCCTGCAGATCGACTTCGCCGGGCTGGTCGAAGACGATCCCAGGGACCAGGGGCCGATCAAGAAGGTGATCCGCGCCGGTGAAACCCCGATCATCAGCGCACGCGGGACGGGCTGCAGGATTCGAATTCTCAGCGCGCCGGAAATGATAGGCGATACGGAGATTTACGATCTCGAATTCGAGAAGGACGGCATTCTCGACAGCCAGCCGCATCGCAACGGTTGCATCGAGAACCTCACGGTCTTCTCCGGCGAGTTGATGGTCACGTCGGATGGCGCGTCGGAAACGGTCAAAAGTGGCGACACCATCCGATACGCCGGTGACAAACCGCATTCGATTGAGGCAGGAAAAAAACGCGCGCGCGCCGTTCTTATCGTGACGGCGGCGTAGATTTCGTGTCCAATCCGCCCTTCAGGCATGCCTTCTCCGTCTTTCTGGCGCGGCGAGGCCGCCGCCCGGAACTCCAGCATGGCAGAGATCGCCTCTCTCCGGCGTTTGTGGGGGTTGAATTGGGTGTACGATTAAACCTTTCACACTGGCCATTCCCCTCTGGGTGGTATGGTGTTGTACGAG
>JBCCVK010000178.1:0-5565 GCA_039195495.1 Pseudomonadota bacterium | reverse complement strand
TGGGCCATGGACGTGCCGCCCGTCTTGGGGATGTGAATGAAGATGTATTTGCGCCCGTGCGAAAGGATCATGGGGACGGTTTATACGATATGGTGTCGGACTGCCCATCCGGCTCTGAAAACAAACGAAAGCCGGACGCGCCGCCGCCTAGGACGCGGGGCGTTCGAGGGAACTGACCGGTAAGCATGGGATGATCTGCGCCAAAACACCATCCGGCAGGACTGCGATGGCTTTGCTCGGCCGGGCGTAGACCAAGGCCGATATGGGGCGAGTCTTGCATCGAGGCGCAGCGCGCGCCGGCTTTCGGCCAGGATCCGCCGAAGGCACACATGGCCCGCGTCAACGCTGAGCCATGCGCCAATTCGGATGTATCCAGGGCCGGGCGTCCTCGCGCGGCAGCGGTGACCGCCCCAGGATGTGGTCGGCCATCTTTTCGCCCGTCATGATCGAGGGCCCGTTTATATTGCCGTTGGGGATGTGTGGAAAGACCGAACTGTCGACGACCCGCAGGGCGTCGACCCCGATGACCCGACCCTCGGGGTCGACCACCGCGTGCGGGTCGTCGCGCCGCCCCATCCTGCAGGTGCCGCAGGGATGATAGGCGCTTTCAACCCGTTCCCTGACGAAAGCGTCCAGCTCCGCCTCGGTCCGGACCGCCGCGCCGGGCTGGATCTCGTGCTCGAAGAAGGGCGTAAAGGCCTTTTGCGCGAAGATCTCGCGCGTCAGGCGGATACAGGTGCGGAAATCCTCCCAATCCTGTGGCGCCGACATGTAATTGAAACGGATGACGGGTGCGGCGGTGGGGTCGGGCGAACGCAGGACGACAGACCCGCGCGAGGCCGACCGCATCGGACCGACATGGGCTTGAAAGCCGTGACCGGGCACCACGCTCTTGCCGTCATAGCGTATGGCGAGGGGCAGGAAATGATACTGGATGTCCGGATAAGCGACCCCGGCCCGTGAGCGGATGAAGGCGGCGCTTTCGAACTGATTGGAAGCACCGAGACCTGTCCCGGTGAAAAGCCAGCGCGCGCCGATCAGTGCTTTGGAAAACGGATTCCAGTGCTTGTAAAGCGTGATCGGTCGCTTCGACGTGGCTTGGATGTAGATTTCCAAATGATCCTGCAGATTGCGTCCCACGCCGGAGCGGTCGGCGACGATTTCAATGCCCTGGGCGGACAGATGCGCGGCGGGCCCGATACCGGACAGCATCAGAAGCTTCGGTGAGTTGATCGACGACGCGGCGAGGATCACCTCCCGCCGCGCGCGGATCACCTCGATTTTCCCTCTTCGCGCCACCTCGACACCGATGGCGCGGCCGTCCCGCATCACCACCCGGCGCGCGAACGCCCGAAGCAGAGCGCAACCGGGATGACGCAACGCAGGGCGCAGATAGGCATTGGCGGCGGACCAGCGGCGTCCCTTGTGGATCGTCTGCTCCATTGGACCGAACCCTTCCTGCCTTTCACCGTTGTAGTCGGATGTGATCTGGTATCCGGCCTGGCGCCCGGCCTGAATAAAGGCACGGAAAAGCGGGTTCTTGCAGGGGCCGCGGGTGACGTGCAGCGGTCCGGACAGCCCCCGCCAATCAGGATCGCCTCCGTGACCGCCGGACGTCCAGGTCTCCAGGCGTTTGAAATAGGGCAGCACGTCGGCGAACGCCCAGCCCTCGGCGCCATCTCGCGCCCACTTGTCGTAATCGCAGGCATGACCGCGCACATAGACCATGCCGTTTATGGAAGAGGAGCCGCCGATCACCTTGCCGCGCGGACAGGCCAGGCGGCGGCCGCCCAAATGCGCCTCGGGCTCCGACCGATAGCCCCAGTCGTAACGCGCCATGTTCATCGGATAGCTGAGGGCGGCGGGCATCTGGATGAAGGGCCCGGCATCGGTACCGCCATGTTCGAGGATGAGGACCGATTTACCCGCCTGTACCAGGCGATAGCACACGGCGCAACCGGCCGATCCCGCGCCGATGATGACATAATCGGCTTCCATCATCCAAAGGCTCGGCCGATCCCGCGCCTGTTTCCGCTTGGCGGGAAAGGCGCGCGAGAACGCGACAGGCCGGCGCATTCAGAACGGCGCATCGACGGGCCCCATTCCGACATAGACGGATTTAAGCTGGCTGTAATGTTCGATCGCGGCCTTCGAGTTCTCACGCCCTATACCGGAGCGTTTCACGCCACCGAAAGGCATCTCCACCGGAGTAAGATTGTAGGTGTTTACAAAGCAACTGCCCGCCTCCATCTGTCCGATCACCCGATGGGCGCGACGGAGATCTTGCGTGAAGACCCCGGCCGACAGGCCGACTTCGGTGGCGTTGGCCCGCGCGATGACCTCGTCCTCGGTCTCAAAATCGAGGACCGACAGAACGGGACCAAAGATCTCTTCCCGCGCGATGGTCATGTCATCGGTGACCTCTGCGAAGATCGTGGGGTCAAGATAGAAGCCCGGTCGGTCGAGGCGCTGGCCGCCCATGATCAGACGGGCGCCCTCTTCCAGACCCTTGGCGATGAAACCCTGCACGATTTCCAACTGACGCTGGCTGATCATGGGGCCGAAATTCGTCGCTTCGTCCAAAGGATCGCCGATCACCGCCTTTGCGGTCCGTTCGACGAGGCGGTCAAGAAAAGCCGTCTTGATGCCCTTTTGAACGAAAACACGGGTACCGTTCGAACATACCTGTCCCGTGGAGTAGAAATTGCCCAGGATCGCGCCACCTACGGCATCCTCGAGATCGGCGTCGTCAAAAACGATGAGGGGGGATTTGCCGCCCAGTTCCAGAGTGACATGGCGAATGCCCTCGGCGGCGGCCGCGTAGACCGCGCGGCCCGTAGGGACGGAGCCTGTCAGCGACACCTTGGCGACGCGCGGATCGCCGACAAGAGACGCCCCGACCGCGCCCGCGCCCTGGATGACGTTGTAGACACCCGGAGGGGCGCCGGCCTCGGTCAGGATTTCCGCCACCTTCAAAGTGGAGAGCGGCGTGATCTCGGAGGGTTTGAACACCATCGTGTTGCCGCAGGCGAGCGCCGGGGCTCCCTTCCAGCAGGAGATTTGCGTGGGATAGTTCCATGCGCCGATACCGACGCAAACCCCCAGGGGTTCGCGGACGGTGTAGATGAAATCATCCCCCGATTTGATATACTGGCCCGTCATACTGCCCGCCAATCCGCCGAAATACTCCAGCGCCGCAGCGGCTGACGTCGCGTCGGCCACCAGCGTTTCGGAGAACGGTTTGCCCGTGTCCAGGGTTTCGAGCTCGGACAGTTCCCGGTTCCGCTCGCGCATGATGTTGGCGGCCCGCAGCAGAATGCGGCCGCGTTCGACGCCGGTCATTGCCGCCCAGACCCTTTGCGCATCCCGCGCGGCGGTCAGGGCGCGCTCGACGATTGCGGGCGTGGCGGCGTGAACCTGGGCGATCTTTTCCCCCGTCGCGGGATAGATCACCTCGATCGGTTCTCCCAAGACGTCCTCGACATAGACGCCGTCGATGAAATGACTGGCTATGGGCTGAGCTGCGCGCATGAGAATTTTACCTCCGATGGGGGATGCCCGACGATCGTCGATGGCGCGGAGCCGCACGATGTTCGCCTGTCGTCAAATCGCCATCCTTGGATGATCGGGGGTCATCCTTGGAAGGGAAAATACGACGTGGCCATCGAAGCCGCGCCCGGATCGACCCGTTTAAAAAGGACGGCTCCAGTTCTCGAGGCAGCCGGCGCATGGGCCGCCTGTCGAAGAGGGGTGCGTATCGGCATGGTGATCGCGCGATCATCGTTCGCCTTTTGGAAAACGCCGATTGTTTTCCAGCACGTTCAGATTCATGTGGTTGCGCATGTAGCGTTCGGACGCTTTTCGGAGCGGCTGATAATCCCAAGGGTAGTAGCCGCCCTGGCGCAACGCTTCGTAGACCACCTGGCGGCGGGCCTGGGAGGCGCGAATCTCGGCGTCGAAACGGATGAGATCCCAGCGGATTTCGGACTTTGCCCGCAGCGCGCTCAGGATATGCTGATGACCGGAACGGTCGGCGAGGTTGATCAGTTCGTGCGGGTCGGCCCGCAGATCAAAAAGCTGATCGGGATCCAGCGCGCAACGGTTGTATTTCCATTGGCCGTGACGCAGCGATACCATCGGGGCATGGGAGGCTTCGGCAGCGTATTCGATCGCCACCGGGGTGGTGCGCTCACCGCCGCGCGCGACCGGCAGCAGGCTTTCACCATCCGTCCAGGGCATGATCTCGCTCATTGAGATGCCGGCCAGATCGCATAGGGTCGGGCAGACGTCCAATGTGCTGACCGGGGCGGTTTCCAGCCGCGGGGCGAGATCCGGAGCCGAGATCATCAAGGGGACGCGGACCGCACCTTCGTAGAAGCACATCTTGAACCACAGACCGCGCTCGCCCAGCATGTCGCCGTGATCGGAGACGAAAAGGACGATCGCCTTCTGCCGGGTCGCTTCGAGGACCGACAGCATGTCGCCGATCTTGTCGTCGAGATAGCTGATATTGGCGAAATAGGCGCGGCGGGCGCAACGGATGTCGTCTTCGGTGATATCGTAACTGCGCCAGTCATTGGCATCGAAGATCCGTCGTGCGTGGGGATCATGGTCGGCGTAACCGATCGTCGGGATTTCGGGCAGGAGATGGGCGCAGTCCTCGTAGAGATCCCAGTAACTCCTGCGCGCCACGTAAGGATCGTGGGGATGCGTGAAGCTGACGGTCAGACACCAAGGACGGCCGTCCCCGTCTCGGGCGAGATCATAGAGCTTGCGCACGGCGCAATGGGCGACCTCGTCATCGTATTCAAGCTGGTTGGTGATCTCGGCCACGCCCGCATCCGTCACCGAGCCCAGGTTATGATACCACCAGTCGATACGCTCACCCGGCCTGCGGTAATCCGGCGTCCAGCCGAAATCGACCGGATAGATGTCGGTCGTCAATCGCTCTTCAAATCCATGCAACTGATCGGGGCCGACGAAGTGCATCTTGCCGCAAAGACAGGTCTGATAGCCGGCCCGGCGCAGATGGTGAGCGTATGTGGGAATATCCGACGGGAACTCGGCGGCGTTGTCGTAGACGCCCGTACGCGAGGGCAACTGGCCGGACATGAAGCCCGCGCGCCCCGGCGCACAAAGAGGCGAGGCGGTATAGCTGTTGGCAAAGCGCACCGAACGGGCCGCGAGCGCCTTGAGATTCGGGGTGTGCAACCAATCCGCGGGACCGTCGGGAAAGAGCGTTCCGTTCAACTGATCCACCATGAGGATTAAAATGTTGGGGCGATTCATCGTGCCGCCCCCTTCAGCAGTTGATCCAGATGCCACAGCACCAGGGCGCTGCCTTCTGCGCGGTCCGCGGGACGGATCTTCAGCGCGTGGCGAATGTAAACGCCATCGATCAGCGCCCCGAGACTGGCCGCCGCAGCCCCCGCCGCCGGCCCCAAAACCGGCCGCAAGGCATGGCTGAGATTCGAATGCAGCCGCCTTTGATAGATTCGCAACAGGCGACGGGCATCGGGCGACGTTTGCGCAAGGGTATAAAAATTCAACCAGGCGCTGATGACC
>JBCCVK010000177.1:0-5586 GCA_039195495.1 Pseudomonadota bacterium | reverse complement strand
GTAGCCATGGCCGCGCGGCGGATGTCCTCACCGATGCCGGCGGTGGCGATCAGACCGGCCAGAACCTCATCCTCGGATCGCAGATGCCCTTCTGCGATGGCCCGGCGCAAGGTGGACGGATTGGCCATGAACGATGCATCTCCTCAAAGCCCCCGAAGACCTGCGAAGACTTTTATCAGGCATCTTTCCCGAAGGTCAGGTCAAAAACCAGCTCCGAACTCTTCTTTTCCGACAAGGCCGCGGGTTTCTGACGAGGTCGCGACCGGAAGTCCCCGGACCGGAACGATCCGCGACGCCTGCCGCGTTGACCGCGCATTTCCAGCGGGGCGATGGCATGGGCAAAAAGCGTGGAGACCTCGGATATCGGAACGCTTTTTGCCCATGACGGTCTCCCATATCCGCCCCCGGCCGACCCTGACGGCACAATCGGCGGAAGCATCATCGCGACTTCGCCGCCCGACCGTGCGGCGGCGGCAAGGGTTGGCGGAGACGGCCCGCCACGCTCCGGCGGGGGCACATGCGGCAGAATAAGACGTCCTTCTCTTCATTGCTGGTGTCCGGTCGGATCCATCCGAACGCCCGCTTGCCGCCGCGCTGACGAAAACCGCGGCCAAAATCATTCCCGGCGCGCTTTCGCGGCCGTTTCGCGGATCGGATACGCCTTCAAAGCCTGCAATTGATGCCGCGTCAGCCGCGCGCGGCGCACCACACTCGTGTGGATCGAGAAAACCACCGCGCCGCTTCGCGGCAGTTTGACCAGCGCTTGCCGCTCGGCGCGAACAAACGGCGCCTCAAGCGCCAGCCGCCCGCCACGGACCGGCGGGAGCCGACATGGCTGAAACAACTGCGGATCATCGTAAAGCAGCGCATTGACGCGCCAGAGCGGACGGACGGGCTGCATCGCGTCGAACAGACGCTGCACCCGTTTGGCCAGGCCGCCATCATACGACGCCACCGGTTCATGGATCGCCGTCAGCGGCCGGCCCATCTTCTCTGCAAGCGACCAACTTGCCGGAAAACACAGCACGGCACCGGTCAAAACATGCTCGCCGTGACGTTTTTCCAACAAGCAAAAGTCACATTGCACCAACCGGCCCAGGACCCCCCATGGATCTCCCCGTCCGATGTCCACGCACCGGCCATCCGGGCACAGTGCCAGGCTGCCCTCACGGGGAAACGGCAGCCATTGCAGAACCAGCGCCAGCAACTCTTCCACCGGACCGCCTTCGGCGACAACCACGCCGCGCCAGCCGTTCAACAACCGCTCGCGCTCGGCCATCTGCCCGGCATAGGCGTCATCGACGCGCAACCAGTCGTTCCAGTCCAATGGCTGAACACCGGGCAGGCGCCGGGTCGCCGGCGTAACCCATGACGCCTCCCGCAGACGGTTTTGAAAAATCGGAACGGCCTGCCTGTACCCCGTCAGGTCATTCACGCCGGCCCGACCCTTCCTGCAAAACCGACATTAGACCGCGTCGCAAACAAGCCAGCCCCCCGCTCAATCGCAGATACCTTCTCCCTAAGGGAAAAAAAGGCCGTGAACCAGTATTATCGAGACATCCGCAAGATCGATCCGACCCTTGGCGAAACCCTGGGGGACGGCACGCCCAACGATGCCGACCGGACCGAGATCGGCCCCACGCAATCGGCCTTTCGCGAGTGGAAGGCCGCCGGGCTGGAACTGCCCGATCTCGGCGCCATGCGCCGCTATCGCTGGAACCGGCTGGTCCGGCACATCGCGGCGCGGGATTACGGCGGCCTTTTGATGTTCGACCCCCTGAACATCCGCTACGCCACCGACTCGACCAACATGCAGGTTTGGAACACGCACAATCCGTTCAGGGCGGTTCTTTTATGCGCCGACGGCTACATGGTGATCTGGGATTACGCAAACGCCCCGTTCCTTTCGGACTTCAATCCGCTGGTGCGCGAACGACGCTCGGGCGCGGATCTGTTCTATTTCGACCGTGGCGACAAGATCGACGAGGCCGCCGGGCTTCTCTCGAACGAGGTGCACGCGCTCATCACCGCGCATGGGCAAAGCAACATGCGGCTGGCCGTCGACAAGCCGACACTGCATTGCCTGCGCGCGCTCGAGGCGCGGGGCTTCGTCATTCTGCCCGGCGAGGAACTGACCGAAAAGGCGCGGGCCATCAAGGGTCCGGACGAAATCAAGGCAATGCGCTGCGCGCGCCACGCCTGCGAAACCGCAATGCGCGTGATGGAGGATTTCGCCCGCACCCATGTCCCCAGCGGTGGCATCTCCGAGGCCGACATCTGGGCGATACTGCACGCCGAAAACATCAAACGCGGGGGAGAGTGGATCGAAACGCGGCTGCTGGCTTCCGGCCCGCGCACGAATCCATGGTTTCAGGAATGCGGGCCGCGCATCGTGCAAAACAACGAAATCATAGCTTTCGACACCGACCTGATCGGTCCCTACGGCATCTGTATCGACATATCGCGGACCTGGTGGATCGGCGACAGGGCGCCACGGCCCGACATGATTTATGCCATGCGCCACGCGCATGAACACATCATGACCAATATGGAGATGCTCGGGCCCGGGGTCTCGATCAACGATCTCAGCCGCAACTGTCATATGCTGGACGCTCAATTCCAGGCGCAAAAATACAGCTGCATGATGCATGGTGTGGGCCTGTGCGACGAGTGGCCGCTCGTCGCCTATCCCGAAAAGATGGTGCCCGGGGCCTTCGACTATGAACTCGAAGCGGGCATGACGCTTTGCGTCGAGAGCGCCGTGGGCGCCGTGGGCGGCGACTTCTCGATCAAGCTCGAAGATCAGGTCCTGATCACCGAAGACGGTTTCGAGAATCTGACGACATATCCGTTCGACGCGCAGTTGATGGGGCGCGACTGACCGGTCAGTCGAAGACGAAATATCGCGCAGGCATCCGCATCCATTGAAACGAGTCGCGAGGCACCGCGAATTCAGCGGAAGACGTCTCCGCCGTGATCGACGTCTGGGAGAGGAGGCATGGCTTCGATTTGTCCCGCGTTTTCGGAGAGCGTTCGGCAGCGCGGGACGGGCGATGGAACGTCCTGCGGCAGGTATTTCATTTCCACTTCAAGCCATCCCAGCTTATGGAATCCATCGGCCCCGCGTTCGTGGCCGCTGGGAGGCGAAGCGTGATCCCCGACGATCCGTTGAGCGAATGTCAAGGAGCGCTCAGTGATGTAGACGATCCAGGGTATCGGGCACGCATTGGCGGCGTCCTCTCGACATGCCCGGAAAAGACGCGCTTCATCGGGACCTTCGCGCGAAGTACACCGAAGTACACCACTGCCCGCTCCACCGGGGCCTTTTCCGATCCGGGTCAGTTCGGGATGCCGCGCGCCCCGGCCATCCGGGCCAGCGCGGGCCGTGTCAGCCCTGATAAACGCTTGAGACGTCACCCAGGTAATTGTCCCAGGCGAACCAATAGGCGATATGCCCGGCCACACGGGGCAGGTTCTGTCCGTCCGGTCCCAAAAGCGCGGCTTCGGTCACGGTCCAGTGGTGCCCGGCTTCGTCCGTCAATCCGCCGCCCGAGGCCGTCAGCGTATGCGATCCGCGTTCATAGGCGCGCACGGTGCGTTCGTTCGCGCTGCCCAGCAGGACAAGCGGGGTATCGACGATCGCGTCGTTGATCACGCGGGTCCTTTCGAACGCATTCAGCGGCCAGGCGCGGGCCGCGCCGAATTGGCGAATGGCGAAGACATAGTCTTTCTGCCGATGCACCGATTGGTCGACCAATGCGGGGAACATCAGATCCGGCGACGAGAAATAATCGTTATAGACCACGCCCGACCCGTAATCGCGCCGGTGCCCGGTTTGCAGGGACAGGACCCTGGTCCCGGGATGGGACGCTTTCCAGCTGTTCCATGTGGTGATGACCACGGGGCGCTGCCGCAATTCGATATCGCTGTCCACCAGCGGACCGATGACGGGTTTTCCGGTGAACTGGTTCCAGAGCGAATGGGTCTCGCGGTCGAACATCAGCTTGTTGGACCGGTAGAGGAAACCCGACGACCCGAAGACCAGGGGCTTCGCCCGGCCCTCCACCTGGGTTTCGAACAGGATGCCGGACCCGCACAGCGTGCAATAGGCCAGGGCCACCGGCACGCCGCCGATCACTTCGTTGAACATCTCGTGCCAGCCCATGATCCGCAGCGGATAGGCGCGCAGATCACCGTTGATCTCGACTCCGAAGACCAGATCATCACCCGCCAGATATCGGGCGTCGTTCGCGCCGATCAACTCGGGATTGTCGAGCGACGGGATGCCGTCCTTACGGACACCGCCCCAGGTGACTTCCTCGAACCGGATTTTCATGCGGTCCGGCTCCAGGTAGTCGTGATCCAGAAAGACTTCGAAATTCTCGTCGATCCGAAGGAAGATGTCGCGCTTGAACGGAATCAGGGACGGGTGAGGCTTGATCTCGGGATGGCGTTCCTGCCACAGCATCCATTCGAACCAGTCGGCGCCGTGTTCCTCGCCGGTCAGCGTTTCGATGACCCGGCCGATTTCCCGGCCGCGCTGGCGGGAAAACCGCAAGGCCGTCAGAAGCGCGGGCACCACATCCGGGTTCCCCCGCGACGCCAGCCGGGCCATCCCGGCGTCGAATTCCGGCGGCGCGCCGAACAGGGCCGACCGGAGCGCGTCAAGAATCGGATCGGATTTCTGCGCCCAGAGCGCGCCGGGCATCAACGCCCCCGCCCCCACCAATCCAGCGAACCCGCGACGTGTGACTGACATTGCATCCTCCAAATATGCCTTCCCGTGCATTGGACCGGAAACCGATCACTTGCACGCAACACTGTCGTGATCCGCGCCGCGCCTTTGAGACGTTTCCGGAAAGATTTTCCCTGCCCGGCCGACGGGCCCCCGGGATCAGGCCATATCGGCACGGGGATCACATCTGTGAGGACGGGCCTCGTGCACGTATCGCGGCGTTTTCGACAACGTTCACCAGACGATTACGACGATAATGGATATTATCGCGTTCGGGCGGGCCGGACGCTTGGGCCACGGCGGACAAAACAGCCCTTACCACCGCCGTCCGGATATCGGTTATCCGCACATTGCGCCAGCCTATGCTGTAGACGCCTCTTCATTTCAGTCCGTCATATCGCTTCCTCGCTTCGGTGATCATCACGCGCGCGGCGATCTCGCCAGTTCCCCGCCCCCCCTTGGCGGCGGGATCACCTTGCCGGTCAGAGGCGCGACCATCACGGCCCAGGCCTTGTGGCCGCGCAGGCGCGCCAAGCCGGTCAAGCGCGCGCCCATGGCGGCCCAGACCCCGGTCACCGGATCGGAAGGTCAGATGCATCGCTCATCGTCTCGGGGCGCGCGGCCAAGACGCGACGCCGCTTCGGGCGCGACGGCAGGCGCCCTGCACATGTGCCCCCGCGGACCCAAAGCCGCCGATCCGTCTGCGGACCACCAAGCGGAAGACCACCCAGCTTTGCGCGGCAGCACTCAATTCTGCATTGGGCGGAAGGGTATGAGGAGTTCGACGTCCATCGTTTCGATCCTGGAAAACCGCTCTGCCGGATCGTCGCGGACCACCCAGCGGTGCCGGG
>JBCCVK010000176.1:0-5592 GCA_039195495.1 Pseudomonadota bacterium | reverse complement strand
GGTAGGTGTGGGGAAGGTGATCAGGGGGTAGGGGTCGTCGATGATCATCAGCCGGCCTTCATGGGCCAGGATGTTGGGGAATTCGGGGACCGGCACGCCGGTTTCCACGGTGATCTCGCGCGCGCCCGTCCGGGTGAAGGTCGCCTCGGCCGGAAGCACGGCCTGCGTGCCGGCGTTGCGCGCGCGGTGATAGGCGATGGCCGCAAGCACCGCGGGCACGTCCATGACCCGCCCGTTTTGAAAGGTCACGCCGTCGCGGATGGTGATGATCCAGGTGGTGTCGTCCACCCGTTCCAGGCTTTCGGCGAGCCAGGGGGTGATGGTCCCGTCCGGTTGGAATTGCATGAGCAATTCGCCCTGGCCGAATTCCTGCATCCAGAAGCCTTGCTTCACGGGATCCATCGAGCGGATCTGAAAGCTCGTTGCCATGTCGATGACGTCATCCGCCGCGGCCGGTAGGACCGCAAGGGCGATCGCCCCGCCAAGGAGAAGGGATCTGAAGGTCATTCGCTGGTCTCCTGTCTGAATGTAAGGGCGGTGGGGCCGCCCGCGCGGTATGGAATCTCAGGTCGTCCGCGCCGCCGCCTTCGACCAGAACCGCGCGCACCGATCCGGGCGGGCGGCCGGTACCAATGGCCACGGGGATAAAGTGCCAGCACCGGACCGCGATTGCAGGGATAGATGCATTCCGTCCGGGGCGTCAGGCAGCGGTCGAAGACGCCGGCGGCCTCGAGACGTTCCGGCGCGCGATTGCTCAGCGCCTTGGCGGAGACGGCGAACAGCACCGCCTCGGGGTCGTCGGACCCGCCCGACGACGTGAACCGTTGATCGGATGCTTGCATCCCGCCCTCCGCAGCGAAATGCGGGGCGCGGGATATCCGATCATGTCACGGGCGGAAGCCCAATTGTCCATCTCGGTTCTCCATCCGGGACACCCCGCCCGGTTTGAATTGCGTATGGGCGTCTCGGACGCCCGAGATGGCAGGTCTCCTGACTCGTGGCGCCTTCGTGGTGCTGCGCCTTCCCGGATCACGAGGTTCCAGTGGCATCTCGCAGCCCATTCGCCACTTACAGTTGCGGGGGCAGTCACGGAATAGGGGCCTGTCGGCCACCTCACCGTATTCCCTATTACGATCTTCCGAAGCAATCGTTCGATCACCATCAGCACGGTCATCGCTGAAGATCGAAACCGGATCAAGTCCTTTTGCCGTGGATCGTCATGCGATTTCGATCCCTGTTGCGGAGGATCGGCAGGCAAACGCGCCCCTTTGTGTTTCCGGTCGCAAGCGTTCTCGACGGCATCGAGGGGGCGGACCGGGGATGCCGGCCATGGGGAACGGCCCGGGGCCGCGACGTTGATCGGAGACGACGCGGCCCCGGACCGGCTCAACCCCAAGGGGGCGACGATCGCATCCCGATCGACACCATGCCTTCGCCCCCATGATCCCGGCAACCGGCCGCGTGACCGCCGCGCATGGCGTTTTCCTGGGACGATTTGACACGATGGACCCCCTCGTTCGATCGGTCGATTGAATGTTATTCGATGAAGACCCGCGCACGACGACAAGGCCGCCCCCATGCCCGAGACGATACTGGCCCATGAAGCCGATATCAGGCTGTCCGTCTTTCTGGGGATGCTGGCCGTCATGGCCGTGTGGGAACTCGCGGCGCCCAGGCGGCGCCTGGACATGCCGCGTCTGGTGCGCTGGACCAACAATCTGGGCCTGGTCGTGCTGGATACGGTCCTGGTTCGGCTGCTCTTTCCGGTTCTCGCGGTCGGTCTGGCGCTGATCGCGCAGGACCGGGGCTGGGGCCTGTTCAATCTGGTGGCCGTGCCGGAATGGCTGGCCTTGGCCGCTTCGGTCCTGCTGCTCGATCTCGCGATTTACTTTCAGCACGTGGTCTTTCACGCCACGCCCGCCCTGTGGCGGCTCCACCGCGTGCATCATGCGGATCTGGACTGCGACGTCACGACGGGGCTTCGGTTTCATCCCGTCGAGGTGATCGTGTCGATGATCATAAAGATGGCGGTCGTGGTCGCCTTGGGGGCACCGGCGGTCGCGGTTCTGGCGTTCGAAGTGATTTTGAACGCCACGGCGCTCTTTACCCATGGCAATGCCCGCATTCCTGCAAGGATGGACCGGGTCCTGCGATGGGCGCTCGTGACGCCGGACATGCACCGGGTGCATCATTCGGTTCATCGGCAGGAGACCGACAGCAATTTCGGCTTCAGCCTGTCCTGCTGGGATCGCCTGTTCGGCACCTATCGGGCGGCGCCGAGAGACGGGCATCGCGACATGCGGATCGGGCTCGAACATTTCAGAACCTCGCGAGAGCTCTGGCTGGATCGCATGCTGATCCAGCCCCTGCGCGATACCGGCCCGCGCGGCCGCGCGGGATCGGGACGCGGGTGAAGACATGCGGACGCGCGCGCTGCTGCCGGCGTGACCGGGTGACGCGCCCCCTCATGACGGCGCCCCCGCATCAAGCGAAAGGAGATCGGGATCGATATGCTCAAGGCCAGTTTTCCCATGTACAACATCCCCGAAATCCGGGCGGCGCAGTCGGCCCTGTGGAAAGGGATCGCCGTGCATCTGAAACGCGCGGGGGTCGAAGATTTGCCCGATGATCTGGCGCATGGCCGTCCGCTGGCGGAACTGTTGTCGGATCAGAACATGCTGATCAGCCAATGCTGCGGCTATGATGTCGTGCAGAGATATCGGGAGACCCTGGTATTGGTCGCCGCCCCGGTTTTCGATGTCGCCGAATGTTCCGGGCACGAATATTCCAGCCTGATCGTGGTGGCGCAGGACAGCCCGTATCGGGACGTTCTGGACATGCGCGGCAGCATCGCCGCGGCGAATGGCCCGGAATCCCATTCGGGGATGAGTTCGCTCAGGCATCTGGTTGCCCCGAAAAGTGCGAATGGCGCCTTTTTCGGGTCGGTGACATATAGCGGCGGGCATGTGCAAAGCCTGCGCCTGATCCAGTCGGGGCAGGCGGATGTCGCCGCCATCGACAGCGTGACCTACGCGTTGCTCGAACGTTACCGCCCGTCCGCCACGGAAGGTCTTCGAAAACTCGGGCGCACGTTTTTCGCCCCGGCGCCGCCATATGTGACGCATGTCGATCGGGTGGGCGATACCGCACGACGCTTGAAGACCGCGTTGCGGAATGCGTTCTGCGATCCCGATCTCGAAACCTGCCGCGCGGCCTTGCTGCTGAAGGGGATCGACGATGTGGATCGCAAGACCTATGAAAAAATTCTGGATTTTGAAATTTACGCCGCCAAACTCGGCTATCCGGAACTGCGGTGAGGCCGCGAAATTCCAGAACGCCGATCCGGTCATCCGTTTTCCCCTGTTTCGAATGTTGTTGATATGCGCCAGTGCGTTTTCTGTTTTGCTGCTGCCGTGCACGGGGATGGTTCGTGGCACCAGATGGCTTCCGATCAGGTATGCGGCCCATCGTTCGTGGCTCAGTTGCCAGAGCGCGCATCCCGCGGGTCTGTTTTGGTCTCCGTCCTCGGCCCTCTGCAGCGCCTCGATGCCGTCTGCCAAGGTTTCGGCTTTTGCATGATTGCCGTCCCGCGCGGCGTCCCGCATGTCGATGGCGCGCGCCTCGATATAGGTCTGTGCGCTCCATCCTCGTTCGACCATCTGCAGATCGCGTTCCAGTGTCGTGTCGGTTGCGACCGCCATGCCTCCCTCCGTGTTCGTGGGGAGTATGAGTCATAATATATGAGCATTCAAGATACTATATCATAAAAAATGAGCCATGTTGATTCGGCGCGAACGACTGCAACCCGCCGGCATCGGCGGGCCGCGATGCGCGGCGCGGGCATGGGGGCGCTTTTGGTTTTGCAGAACGGGCATGCCGCCACGGACGGCGAGGCTTTGCGCCCGGAGACCTCGACGATCGCAGGGCGGCAAAGCCTCGCGGGTCGGGGTGACGCGGTGATCCGACCGGACCGGTCGGATACCGGCGGCGTCCCCGGTTCGACGTCGATGATCGTCAGCCGGCCTTCATGGGCCAGGATGTTGGGGAATTCGGGGACCGGCACGCCGGTTTCCACGGTGATCTCGCGCGCGCCCGTCCGGGTGAAGGTCGCCTCGGCCGCAGGCACGGCCTGCGCGCCGGCGATGCTTGCCCGGGGGCGGTTCATCCATGCCCCTTTGGCCGCGCCCGCCCGCGGTGGTTTCGGCGGCCGCGTCCCCCGGGCCGTCATATACGCATTTTATACCAATATCGCCTAAGTGATATTCGGGCCCCGCAAAGGCCGCGGGGTCCGGAGAATCGGCGCCGTTTCATCGTTCATTAAGGATTTGCGACAATTCTGAGTAGAGCTTCGGCCCTTGATTCTACCATATCTGCCTACATCCGTTCGGGGTGGGCGCAGTCACGGTCGAAGGACGCTACATATGGTGGCGTTGACAGGCGGAAAATTAAGACGTTCCACATATGTTCCACCGATTGTCGCGGCAGAAGGGGTATTTTATTTATGTCACAGCATGAAGCGATAGATAGGGATGAAAGGCTGGATCTCATGATAAGGGCGGCGGATCAGTCCGGCGTGTCCCTGGACATATTGCTCGCCTTGAGCAGGGGACTGCCGGAGAGCGCCTTGACCGTGCTCTGCGGCAACGCCGCCTCGATGCCCCTGTATATGAAGTCCATGTTGACGCCCAGCTTGTCGCAGAAAATTTCCGCCTCGTCGGGTTGAGGGCGGTTCAGACCGGATTCCCAGTTCAGATACCGCGTGTAGTTCACCCCCATCATCGCGGCATAGTCGGTTATGGTGTCGTCCGGATAGAGGGCGAGCCGAAGGGCCTTCAGCCTTTGTCCGATCGCGACATATTTCTTGGCCGTTTTCATGATCTTCACATAGTCGCTCACAAAACATGAGTGAAGTGGTTAGAAAATGTGCCTTGCAATGCACATATATTATGAGTACATATAGTGTATGACCGATATGGCGCACATCGTCTTCCGCCTCGGCGCCCGGCGTCGTCGCAACCGCCGTTCTCGACGCGGCTTCCGGGGGCGTGTTCCCGGTAAGATGCCATGGCGCGATCGGGGCCGGTCGGCTCTCCCCGGTGGTCTTCGCGACACCCCCGTCATCCTTGACGGCCCCGATCCACGCGCCCGCCTTGCGCCAATGTCCGCCGGCGCGTCCGAAAGCGTCGGCCGCAAACGCCCCCGATGTTCTTCTCCATGGCATCGCCGGCCTTTCGAGAGGACCTCGCCGACATGCAGGACGCAACCACGCCCCCCCGAAACAGCGAAGACGGAGATGTCTTCGAGATCAACGCCGAGCAACCGCTCAACGCTCTGACCCGCATCGACGCCACAAGAAACACCATGTCGAATGCCACCGGCGATCCCCGCGCCGCGACCAGGAAGGCCGACTGCCTGCGCAGCTTCAAGCCGATGTTCGGCACGCTCTATCCCGAAGCGCCGCCCCAGGTGCCGGACATGCTGGACAAGACCGCGCGGGAGGCCGCCGCAATGGAGGGCGATCTTGGAGGAGAAGAGTAATGCCTTTCACTGATATCGCGCCGCCGGACATGCAATCCACGAAAGACCGGTATC
>JBCCVK010000175.1:0-5611 GCA_039195495.1 Pseudomonadota bacterium | reverse complement strand
CGGTGCTGGATGGCGGCCTTCCCAAATGGAAAGCCGAAGGTCACCCGATAGAAAACCTGCCGCCCGTCATTCGAGACCGCCACATGACCGCCGAACGCCAAAGACATCTGATCAAGGACATCACTCAAGTGGCGGCTGCGGCAAAGCTCGGGGATCATGTCATCATCGACGCGCGATCGCCCGGACGTTTCCGCGGGGACGAGGCCGAGCCCCGCCCGGGACTGCGTGCGGGTCACATTCCCAATTCCCGCAATATCCACTACCGCACTCTCCTGAACGAAGACGGCACCATGAAGGATGCGGATGTCTTGCGGACCATGTTCGAAAAAGCCGGGGTGGATCTGTCGAAACCGGTCATCACCACCTGTGGTTCCGGCGTGACCGCCGCGATTCTCAATCTGGCTCTGGAGCGCATGGGACATCACAACCATGCGCTCTACGACGGTTCCTGGGCCGAGTGGGGCATGTATGACGACCTGAAAATCGCAACCGGCGACACGTAATGCTGACCGATCTCAAACCTCAGGCCGCCGATAAAATTCTCGCATTGGCGCAGGCTTTCAAGAACGACCCGCGCGCGCGGAAGATCGATCTGGGTATCGGCGTCTATAAGAATTCGAAAGGCGTCACACCGGTCATGCGCGCGGTCGAAACGGCGCAAAAGCGCCTATCGGAAACCGAAACGACCAAATCCTATACCGCAGTGGTCGGTGACCCCGCCTATCACGATGCGATGATCGGGCTCATCCTCGGGGACATCATTCCACGTGGTCGGGTCGCGGCGGCGGCGACGCCCGGGGGAACCGGCGCGATAAGGCAAGCCTTGGAACTGATCAGGATGGCCGCACCGGAAGCCACGGTATGGCTGTCCATGCCAAGCTGGCCGAACCATTCCTCGATCATCAAATATCTCGGCATGCCGATGGCGGAGTATCGCTATTTCGACAGCGCGACCTGCACCGTGGATTTCGCGGGCATGATGGCCGATCTGGCGCGCGTGAAGCGGGGAGACGTGGTACTGCTGCAAGGCTGCTGTCACAATCCCACCGGGGCCAACCCGAAGCCGACAGAATGGGGGGCCGTGATCGAGCGCCTGAACGAAACCGGAGCGGTCCCACTGATCGATATCGCCTATCAGGGACTTGGCGACGGGCTGGAAGAGGATGCCGCCGCCACGAGATCGGTGGCCGCCTCGATGCCCGAATGTTTGATCGCGGCGAGCTGTTCGAAAAACTTCGGCATCTACAGGGAACGGGCCGGTATCCTGATGGCCGTAGCCCCCGATACCGCAAGCCGCGACACGGCCCAGGGCATTCTGGCCTTCCTGCACCGGCAGAACTTCTCGTTTCCGCCCGATCACGGCACGCGGCTGGTGACGATGGTCTTGTCCGATCCGACGCTCAAGGCCGACTGGATGGCCGAGCTGGAGGGGATCCGGACGGAACTGCTGACCTTGCGCCGGCAACTGGCCCATGAATTGCAACGTTTGTCAGGTTCTGATCGGTTCGGCTTTCTGGCCGCGCATCGCGGCATGTTCTCGCGCCTTGGGGCTTCGCCGGAACTGGTCGAGAAATTGCGTGCCGATCACGGGATCTACATGCTGGGCGACAGCCGGATGAACATCGCGGGGCTGAACGCGCAGACCGTGCCGGTCGTTGCCCGGGCGATCATCGAGGCCGGGCTCTGATACCGGTTTCTCCACGGAGGACCCGTAACCATCGGCCCGCATGTTTGCAAATGAAAGCGGCACGCCGACCCTGTCCCGGCATTCCTTGCGCGCGCGGTCGCGCCGGCCCGAAGAAGCCGGCGCGCGCAACGGTTCAGGAGGGGAGACGCGATCAGCCCTTGGAGAATTCAGGATAGGCTTCCATGCCCAACTCGGCCATATCGAGACCGTCGATCTCGTCCGCGGCCGAAACCCGCAGGCCGATCACCCTTTTTATGACGTGGAAAAAAATCAAGCTGCTCACGAAAACAAAGGCACCTATGGCCAAAAAGCCCATGAGCTGAATGCCCATCTGGGCCGTGACCGAGCGGGCGACAC
This sequence comes from Pseudomonadota bacterium, assembly GCA_039195495.1. GTDB lineage: Bacteria > Pseudomonadota > Alphaproteobacteria > Rhodobacterales > Rhodobacteraceae > JBCCVK01. Next base: position 3,567 of record JBCCVK010000175.1, on the reverse strand, counting down.
CCTCGGCGGTTTCGGTTTGCGTATTGACCGCAACGATGAAGGTTCCCCACAGACCAGCGATCAGATGCACCGGGATCGCACCAACCACGTCGTCGATTCTGAACCGGTCCAGCAACGGAATGGCGAAAACCACGATGCCTCCGCCCACGCCGCCGATCCACAGGGCATCGAACAGCGACGGCGCCAGCGGTTCGGCGGTGATCGATACAAGACCGGCCAGCGCACCGTTCAGCACCATCGTCAAATCAACCTTCCCATAAAGAACTTGGGTCAGAACCAGCGCGGCAACGGCCCCCGAAGCCGCGGCCATATTGGTGTTGGCGAAGATCTGCGCCACGGCATCCGCGTCCTGAAGGGTGCCCATCGCCAGTTGCGACCCACCGTTGAAACCGAACCAGCCCAGCCACAGGATGAACGTGCCCAGCGTCGCGAGCGCCAAATTCGAACCGGGCATCGGGACGACGTTGCCGTCTTTATACTTGCCGATTCGCGGACCCAGAACGATGGCGCCGGCCAGGGCCGCGAAACCGCCTGCGGCATGCACCAGCGCCGATCCCGCGAAATCGGAGAAGCCCGCCTGCGACAGCCAGCCTCCCCCCCACTGCCAGGAAGCCTCTATCGGATAGATGAAACCCGTCAATACGACCACGAAGGCCAGAAAGGGCCAAAGCTTGATACGCTCGGCCAAGGCGCCGGACACGATTGAGGCCGTGGTCGCGCAGAACATCAGTTGAAAGAAGAAATCGGACGCGTTGGAATAACCGCCGGCATCGATATCGGTCTTGATGTCTTTCGGGGCGATCGCCCCGAACACGCCCTCGATGATCCACCCGTCATCGCCGGGATACATGATGTTGTAGCCGACCAGCCAGTACATGATCGCGGCCAGCGAGAAAAGCGCGATGTTCTTGGTCAATTGCATGGCGACGTTTTTGGAACGTACCAGGCCCGCTTCCAGCATGGCGAAACCCGCCGCCATCCAGAAGACCAGAAAGCCGCCCATCAGAAACAGAACGGTGGAAAAAATGAACTGGGCGTGCATGCTCGCCGCCCCCGTCGTGGCGGCGTCTTGCGCGAAACCCGTCGCCGGCCAGACGATCAGCACTGAAATGAGGAAATGATTGGTCAACAGCTTCATGTTCGCTTCATCCTTCCTGAACAGCCCCGCGCCCGTCCGCCGATGAACTTTCGATCGCGGGAATGGCACGCTCCACATCGTCGTTTTGCTGGCGGATACCCAAGAAGGGCAGCCATGTTGGCAAAAACCGCTGAAACGGCCCGCGTGCAAGAAATCCGGCATGGTTTGGCCGCATGTGAAAAAGCATGGGCGGCGGAATCACAAAAAATGTGCATCTTGCCTGTTTTTTGAACAAATGGTGGCCTGCGCAGCCGCTAAAGACACTCCACAATTTCGAAATATCGGGATATCTTTCGCGGCACGAGCAGAATGGAAACCATATCACATCATGACCAACCCTGGACAAAGGCGCGGCGGCCTGGTGGCCGATCGTCGTTATACCGGTGCCTTCCCCGCATCCGCCAAAGCCCGACGGCCGGAGGCGACCGTTCAGAAACCGGACAAGACGTTCGATGGTCGTTCGACACCCGGCGCTTTCGGACGTCTGACATCCGCTCTGGCGGCGGTGTCACTCTGGAGCCTCGGATTAATCTGGGGAATGTGTTGGCGTGCCGCCATGGCTCTTCTTTTGATCGTGGGCGGCGCGGTTGGATACTATTACACCACCCCTGCCGCCGATCGGCACGCTTCTGGACGGCCGCGCACGAGGATCCGTGACCTTGCTGGACCGCAATGGTGAGGTATTCGCCTGGCGCGGCCAGCAGTTCGGCGGAGCGATCACGGCCGATACGGTCTCTTTACATTTGAAAAACGCCGTGATCGCCACCGAGGACAAACGTTTCTATCGCCATATCGGCATCAGCGCGCGGGGCATCGCGAGCGCGATCAGAATCAACCTTCGCGAAGGCCGCGGGCCGCTTACCGGACACGGCGGTTCGACGATCACGCAGCAAACGGCCAAGCTTTTGTGTCTGGGTATACCATTCGACCGGTCGGCGGAGGCAACCGAAGCGCAATACGAGGCCGAGTGCCGCAAAGGGTCGATGTGGCGCAAAATCAAGGAAGCGCATTACGCCCTGGCGATGGAAGTCAAGTACACGAAGAACGACATTCTGACGATCTATCTGAACCGCGCCTTTCTGGGGTCGGGGACACGCGGCGTCGAGGCGGCAAGCCAGCGCTACTTCGCCAAGTCGGCCGCCGCGGTGACCCCTTCCGAGGCCGCGATGCTCGCCGGGCTTCTGGTGGCGCCCACGCGCTACGCTCCGACAAACAGTCTCGAACGGTCGCAGGAACGGGCGAATCTCGTGCTGGGTCTCATGGAGGAGCAAGGATATCTCAGCGCACGGGACGCAGCCATCGCCAAAGCCGTGCCCGCCACGCTGTCCGAAGCGGCCGAGGCCCGCGCGGGCGGTTATTTCGCCGACTGGGCAATGTCGGCGGGGCCGGATTTCCTCACCAGTCAAACAACGGAAGACGTGATCATCAAGACCACGTTCGACAAACGCATCCAAACCGCGGCGGAACGGGCCCTGACCGAGGTCTTCGAGACCAAGGTGCGCGAAGGTTCCAAGGCGCAGGCGGCAATCGTCGTCATGTCGGCGGATGGCGCGGTGCGGGCCATGGTCGGCGGACGGGCGTTGAAAGCCGCAGGCAAGTTCAACCGCGCGACACAGGCCAAGCGCCAGACCGGATCGGCCTTCAAACCATTCGTCTACGCTGCGGCGATGGATCTTGGCCACACCCCGAATTCCACCGTCGAGGATGCGCCGCTCACCATCAGGCTTGCCGGTGCCGAACCGTGGTCGCCCGAAAATTACGACGGGGAATATCACGGCACGGTCACCCTGACGGATGCCGTGAGAAACTCGTTGAACACGCCGACCGTGCGCGTATCGGAAAGCGTGGGGCGTGAAAACGTGCGTAGAATCGCGGCGGATTTCGGGATCGAAAGCGACCTTGCCGCCGGTCCGGCGCTGGCGCTTGGAACGTCGGAAGCGTCTTTGCTGGAAATGACGGGTGCATATGCCGGTATTCTGAACGGCGGACGCAGCGTTACCCCCTATGGCCTGATCGAGCTGCGCACGATGCACGGTGGAGGTACCGCGCCGCTCATCCGCCAGACCGGGGGAATGGGCGAGCGCGTCATCACGCAGGAGGCTGCGCAATATCTGACTTACATGATGCACCAGGCCATAGAAGGCGGCACCGGAACCCGGGCGAAACTGCCCGACCGGCAGGCCGCCGGCAAGACGGGGACCACACAGGCCGCCCGCGACGCTTGGTTCATTGGCTTCACGGCCGATTACGTCGCGGGTGTCTGGATGGGATATGACGATAACACACCGCTTTCGGGCGTCACCGGGGGCGGCCTGCCGGCCGAAATCTGGCGCCAAACCATGCTTGGCGTGAATGATGGACTGGCTCCGTCCCCCCTGCCGATGAAACGGCCCGCAAGCCCTGTCGAGCGATTGCCTTCCCCGCGCGAT
>JBCCVK010000174.1:0-5635 GCA_039195495.1 Pseudomonadota bacterium | reverse complement strand
GAAACCCGCGCCGTGACGCAAAATCCGCGCATGGCCGCCTCGATGGGCATCAACCCCGACCGTGTGAACATGCTGACCTTCGGCCTGGGTTCCGGCATTGCGGGGGTCGCGGGCGTCGCGATCGGGCTTTTTGCCAAGGTCACCTCGGAACTCGGCGGCGACTATATCGTGCAAAGCTTCATGACCGTGGTCGTGGGGGGCGTCGGAAATATCTGGGGCACGTTGTCGGGCGCCGTGATGATCGGTTTCCTGCAAAAGGGGATCGAGTGGTTCAACCCGTCGAACACACTCGCCGCGCAGACCTACATGATCGTTTTCATCATTCTGTTCATCCAGTTCCGGCCCCGCGGCATCGTCGCGCTGAAGGGCCGTGCCGCGGGGGATTGAAACCATGAACAACGCCTTTCGCGTGCGCGATCGATCGATCCTGATCTTCCTGTCGGGGCTGACACTCTTCACGTTGCTGGTCACGGCTTTCTCCGAAGCCTTCGGGCTTGGCCTGATCTCGACCAGCTTCGTCAAGACGCTGGGCAGGACGCTGTGTCTTTGCCTCGTCGCCATCGCCATGGATCTCGTCTGGGGCTATTGCGGCATCCTGAGCCTTGGCCATTTCGCGTTCTTCGGGCTTGGCGGCTACATGATCGGGATGTGGCTGATGTACGAGCGCACACGCGACATCGTCGTCCGCGCCATGGCCGAAGCGCCGGTCCCACCCACCGAGGCCGAAATCACCGCGGCGATCGGCAATCAGATCTTCGGCGTCGTCGGCTCCAGCGATTTCCCTCTCGTCTGGATCTTCGCCGACAGTCTTGCAATTCAGCTATCGCTGGTGGTGCTCGTTCCCGGGCTGCTGGCGCTGGTCTTCGGCTGGCTCGCCTTCCGCAGCCGCGTCACCGGCGTTTATCTGTCGATCCTGACCCAGGCGATGACCCTGGCGCTGTCGCTCTACCTGTTCCAGAACGACAGCGGACTGCGCGGCAACAACGGGCTTTCGGGTTTGCAAAACCTGCCCGGCGTCGAAGCCCCGCAATCGCTGATCTCGATTTGGTTCCTCTGGGCCTCGGCGCTGGCGCTCGGCCTCGGCTACCTGCTGGCTGCCTGGATCGTCGGCGGCAAGTTCGGCCTGGTGATCCGGGGTATCCGCGACAACGAGACCCGCGTGCGATTTCTCGGCTATTCGGTGGAAAGCTACAAACTGGTCGTCTTTACCGTCACCGCCTGCATCGCCGGAATCGCCGGCGGGCTCTATTACCCGCAGGCCGGCATCATAAATCCGGCCGAAATCGCACCCATCGCGTCCATCTATCTCGCGGTCTGGGTCGCCATCGGCGGGCGCGGGCGTCTTTACGGCGCGGTGATCGGAGCGGCCTTTGTCAGCCTGGTTTCCAGTTGGTTGACCGGCGGTCAGGCGCCCGATGTGAATCTCGGCTTCTATACTGTGAAATGGGTCGACTGGTGGCTGCTGGTGCTGGGACTGTCGTTCGTGCTTGTCACGCTCTTCGCTCCAAGGGGCATCGGCGGGCTGATCGATCTCTGGACCGTTTGGCGCGGCCCCGGCCACCGCGGCGCGGATACGGGCGCCCCGCGCCGGCAGGGGGTCAGCGAATGAATTCGCTTCTCGAGGTTTCCGGCGTTTCCGTCAGTTTCGACGGGTTCAAGGCGATCGACAATCTCTCTTTTCGGATCGGCGATACCGAACTGCGGGCCATCATCGGGCCGAATGGAGCGGGAAAGACGACCTTCATGGACATCGTCACGGGCAAGACGAAACCGGACGAGGGCAGCATCGTCTGGGGCCCCGGGGGGCAATCTTTGCTGGCCATGTCAGAGGCACGGATCGCACGCGCAGGCATCGGGCGCAAGTTCCAGAAACCCACCGTGTTCGAAGACCAGACGGTCCACGAGAATCTTCTGATGGCCTTGAAAAACGACCGCGGGCCTTTGGCGGTCTTGTTCTATCGGCCCTCCGCCGCCGACATGGAGCGTGTCGAGACCCTGGCCGAAGAGATCGGGCTGCGGGACCATCTTTTGCGTAAATCGGGCGAACTCAGCCATGGACAGAAGCAATGGCTGGAAATCGGCATGCTTCTGGCGCAGGAACCGCGGCTTCTGCTGATCGACGAACCGGCCGCTGGCATGACACGCAAAGAGCGTGAATACACGGCGACCTTGCTGGTCGAGGCCGCAAAGACCCGAGCCGTCGTGGTGGTCGAACACGACATGGAATTCATCCGCCGGCTCGATTGTCGGGTGACGGTGCTGCATGAAGGCGCCGTTCTGGCCGAAGGCGGTCTCGACCATGTTACCGCGAATCGGAACGTCATCGATGTTTATCTGGGACGCTGAGAGATGCTGAATGTCGAAAATCTGACGTTGCACTACGGCCATTCGCGGATTCTCGACGGCATTACCATGCGGGCCGCGGCAGGTGAAATCACCTGCGTGCTGGGAATGAACGGCGTCGGAAAGACCAGCCTGATGAAAGCGATTTCCGGCACTCATCCGCGGTCTGGCGGCAGCCTCTCCGTCGATGGGGAGACACTTGGCATTCTGCCGGCGCACGCCATGGCGCGAAAAGGCGTGGGATACGTTCCGCAAGGCCGTGAAATCTTTCCCCTGCTGACCGTTCGCGAGAACTTGGAGACCGGGTTCAGCTGCCTGCCCGCCGACGAGCGTCGTATTCCCGACGAGATCTTCGATCTTTTCCCGGTTTTGAGGGCGATGCGGAATCGGCGCGGCGGGGATCTGTCAGGGGGGCAGCAGCAGCAGCTTGCCATTGCCCGTGCTCTGATCACCCGACCGAAGCTGCTGCTGCTGGATGAGCCGACCGAGGGGATTCAGCCGAACATCATCCAGCAGATCGGCGAAGTGATCCGTCATTTACGCGATCGGCAGGAAATGGCCATCGTACTGGTCGAGCAGTTCTTCGAATTCGCCTATGAACTCGCCGACCGTTTCTTCGTGATGCGGCGCGGGCGAGTGACGTTGTCGGGAGACCGGCGCTCCATATCGAGGGAAGCCCTGTTGAAGGGCGTTTCGGTATGACCGGCCGGCCGGTTTCTTTTGCGGATATCGGCCCGCCGGGGCGGCGCTTTCGCTGCGCTGCGTCCCGGAAAATATGCGCGCGTGCCCGGCGTCGCGAATTGCGGTATCCGCCAGGTGATCGTCGATGCGAAGCGCGCCGCGAGGTGGTTAGCTCAACGCGCGTCAGGCGACAAGCCCAGCCCTTCTCCACGGTCCAGGCACCTGCCGGAACGTCAGCTTTTCAAGGCGAAGCGATGCAACAGGTGAAAGCGCCCCCTTTCATCCTGACCGCACAGGCACAGGCTGTCGATCGCGAACGGGCGGGGCAATAACGGCATCACATGCGGTGCAAGGGCAGCCGTTGTCGTTTCTGCCTCCTTCTCGGACAATGCGCCGGTCAGGGTGACGTGGAAACGGAATTCTTCCATGACGTAAGGATACCCCCATTGCGCCAGCATCGCCTGTTGTGCCCGGCTGAGCTTGCCCGCGTCGCGCCGGCCCGGTTCAGCCGCGCCGGGCGGGGCGCGGAAGCGGTCGAGCGCGCGCACGACGGTCGAGGCGAGGTTGGCCAGCTCGAACGCCGGCCCGTCGGGCACCAGCGCCAAGAACCGTCCCAGCCGCGCCAGGCGCAAACCGTCGAGCTTGACTGCGGGCATCGCCGCGCAAAACGCGCGCGCGGCGTGATGCAGTTCCGCTTCGGTCGTGCCCTCGGCCAGACGGAAAGGGGGTTTCAAAGTGCCGTGCAGGCCGTATTTCCGGGGCCGTTCGGTCAGATCGGAAATGGGCCGCGGCAAGCCGTCGATCTTGGGAGGGTCGGCAGGTCTGCCGTTGATCGTATCCCATCCAAGCCATTTGGCGCCGAAACCGCCCAACGGACCATCGGGAACGACATATATCGCATATCGCCGCCAAGTCTGCATGGTGCTCCTCCCTGGGAGGATACGCAACATGCGCTCCGCCCCTCTGGCCGGGGGACCCACATGACAGATGGCAGATGCTGAAACGTTTGCCAATGTTTCACGACCCTTCGGGCATCTCGACCGGCAAGGGTCGCGTGATCGGCGACCGCGGCAGCCATCGAGCGGACCCGTGCGCATGGGCGGCCTTGACCTGCCGTTCGGTTCAATCTCCAAGCGACGGTGTGGCCCGTGGTTACGAACATGCGCTGCGGGACGGAACGCGACAGGTCGCGAATTCACACCGTGCGGCACATAACGGATTTTGCAACCCGCCATTTCAGCGTCCGCGTTCCAGAAGGGCCCCACGCGGCATTGCCCGACAAGATGCCTGCGCGAAACGTTACCCCACGACGTCGAAACGCTTGCAGATCACCCCCTCAGAGGTCCGGTAAGTTCGAAAGCCCATCGCTTCGTAGTAGGCGAGCGCTTCGGGGTTGGTCGCCGCGATGGTCGCGTCGATGCTTGCAATACCGGCGTTTTTCGCTGCCATGCGGCTGACGGAAAACAGCGCGCGTGCTACGCCGCGGCGGGCAGCGGAGGGCCGTATATGAGTGCCGATGATCCCCCATCCGTGCTCGACGCCCCACTCATTGCCGAGTTCGGCCCGCTTGAGGGACTGGAAACCCAGCACGATGCCGTCGTCCTCGGCGACGGAACAGCATATCTTGCCCGAATCCTCTATATAGTAGGTGCGCACGAAGATCTCGTCGTCGGGCCGCGTTCGCTTTCCGGACGCTGTCAGTTCCTTGAGGAACGCGCTCATCTGCTGGACGTCCCCGACGACGGCGTCTCTGATCTCCATAATCGATACTTTCCAAACTTCGCGAAGGCGATGTCCCCGCCATTGCGCATATCGCAGGAACACGATGCGCATCGCAAGCGCGGAAACCGACATTGGCTGCAATGCGCAATAGTTGCAACCCGTCCTCATGAACCAAGCCGCTCTTGCGGCGGTGTTGCGGGAAACCCGGCGTCGAGGTCGTCCGGATGCCGGCTTTTCGACCGTGCTTGGAACATCGGTTCACGGGCAAGCCGATGGGGGCGCGGTTTCGGGAAATCCGGCCCGGCTCCCGGTCTTGTCGTCGGAGGGTCCGCCTCACGCCGGATGACACACCCCGCGCCGCCGAGGCGTGAGCCCGATCTTTGAAGGGACGACAACGGGCGACTAATGATTTGACAATCCGGTCGCTCTCGCACGACTATGAAAAGGTCGGTTTTCGCCGGCACATTTGCAATTCGGGAGGAGACAAGATGCGTGAGTATCTGCTCTCTGCGGTGGCGGTCGTGGCCGTCATTGCGGGGTCACAATCGGCCTTCGCCGATGCGGCGGCCGCGGGGAAATGGATCGATCAGGAGTTCCAGCCTTCGTCCCTGTCCAAAGCCGAACAGATGGCCGAGATGGAGTGGTTCATCCAAGCCGCCGAACCCTTCAAGGGCATGGAGATCAACGTGCTGTCGGAGGGGATTCCGACCCACAGTTACGAATCCGAAGTTCTGACCAAGGCGTTCGAGGAGATAACCGGCATCAAGGTCAACCATCAGATCCTGGGCGAAGGCGAGGTGGTTCAGGCGGTGCAGACCCAAATGCAGACCAAACGGAATCTGTATGACGCCTATGTCAACGACAGTGATCTGATCGGCACCCATTCGCG
>JBCCVK010000173.1:0-5661 GCA_039195495.1 Pseudomonadota bacterium | reverse complement strand
GGCGAGCGCACCCGCCCCGTAAAAGAGTGGGAAAGACATGTTCGCCCACCCTGTTCCGTGTGAGGAGTTTTTCGACTCTCCTTTCCCTGCGGGTTGACAAGGATCTCGTCAGCTACATCCTGACGTTGCACCGCAGGTGTTGCATTTCATACAGGTTCCGTTGCGCACCAACGTATAATTGCCGCATTCGCCGCACGGATCACCCTCATAACCTTGCATCCGGGCCCGGGCCCGAAGATCGCCCAAGGCGGTCTGTACCGTCTTCTCGGGCATCACCGTCTGCAAAGTGGCCATGGAGGCCGCGGCCACACCGTCCACGTCCAACGCGGCCACGCCATCGGTCGCGCCCTCTCCTCCTCTCAGCACGCGCAATTCCTGCGGGACGCGCTTTCGCAGATAGCCGGTCGAACTGATTTGCTTGAGAACTTCCAAGGAACGCGACGCTGCGGTTTCACTGACTTCGGAAAAGTTGCGCTTGCCCTCCTTCTCACCCCGGCCCAGATCGTCAAAGGTGTCGCCAGTGGGCTTGACATGCGCCAAATCCGTACGATCGAGATAGCTGACCGCCAATTCCCGGAAGATATAATCGAGGATAGAAGTCGCGTTCTTGATCGAATCGTTGCCCTGCACCATTCCCGCAGGTTCGAATTTGGTGAAGGTGAAAGCATCGACGAACTCTTCCAGCGGCACGCCATATTGCAACCCGACCGAAATCGCGATCGCGAAGTTGTTCATCATCGCCCGGAAACCCGCACCTTCCTTGTGCATGTCGATGAAGATCTCACCCAGCGAACCGTCTTCGTATTCGCCCGTCCGCAAATAGACCTTGTGACCGCCGACGATGGCCTTCTGCGTATAGCCCTTGCGCCGCTCCGGCATTTTCTTGCGATGGGATCTGACGATTTGCTTGACCACCACCTTTTCGACAATCTTTTCCGCCAGTATGGCAGCCCTTTGCGCGGCGGGGCCGCTTTCCAACGTCTCTGCCGCCTCGTCGTCGTTCTCAATCAGCGACGCCGCCAGAGGCTGCGACAGCTTGGAACCGTCACGGTACAGGGCGTTGGCCTTCACGCCCAGTCTCCAGCTCAGTTCATAGACTTTCTGGCAATCCTCGATGGTGGCGTCATTGGGCATGTTGACCGTTTTCGAGATCGCGCCCGAGATAAAGGACTGCGCCGCAGCCATCATGCGGACATGACTGTCCACCGACAAAAACCGCCTGCCCTTCTTGCCGCAAGGGTTGGCACAGTCGAAGACGTGATAGTGGTCTTGCTTGAGAAAAGGCGCCCCCTCGAGCGTCATCGTCCCACAGACATGATCGTTGGCCGCCTTGATCTGCTCTTTGGAAAAACCCAGCGATTTCAGTAGATCAAAGGCCGGATCGTTCAACTTCTCGGCCGGGATACCCAGCGTTCTTCTGCAAAATTCCTCCCCCAGCGTCCACTGATTGAACACGAATCGTATGTCGAAGGCCGAGGGCAACACCGCCTCGATCCTGTCGATCTCGGTCTGAGTGAACCCATGACCGATCAGTGAGGCATGATTGATGTCTGGCGCATCGCCCAGCGTGCCGCGACCAAGGGCGTAATGAACGATCTCCTCGATCTGAGCGGCACTGTAGCCGAGCGTCTCCAGCGCGGCGGGCACCGAACGGTTGATGATCTTGAAATAACCGCCCCCAGCCAGCTTCTTGAATTTCACCATCGCAAAGTCCGGCTCGATACCGGTCGTATCGCAATCCATCACCAAGCCGATCGTTCCGGTCGGCGCAATCACGGTGACCTGCGCATTGCGATAGCCATGTCTTTCCCCCGCTTCCAGCGCCCTGTCCCAAACGGCCATCGCCAGAGCGGTCAGTTCGGGATCGGGACAGTTGGCACGATCCAGCGGAACCGGTTTCACCGACACCCCTTCGTAATCATCGATCGCACCGTGAACTGCATTACGATGATTGCGGATCACCCGCAGCATGTGGCGGGCATTCCGTTCATAGCCGTCAAACGCCCCCAGTTCGCCGGCGATCTCGGCAGAGGTGAGATAGGCCGTGCCGGTCATGATCGCCGTGAGCGCGCCGCACATGGCCCGAGCCCGGTCCGAATCGTATCCCAGCCCCATATTCATCAGAAGACCGCCGATATTGGCGTATCCCAGTCCCAGCGTGCGGAAATCGTGGGAAAGCCGGGCGATTTCCCTTGACGGAAACTGCGCCATCATCACCGAGATTTCCAGCGTCAACGTCCAGAGCCGCGCGGCATGTCCGTAGGCTTCGGCATCGAATGCCCCGTCAACGTAGAAAGCCAGCAGATTCAGCGAAGCAAGGTTGCACGCCGTGTCGTCCAGAAACATGTATTCCGAACACGGATTCGAGGCGCGGATCTGCCCGTCTTCGGGGCAGGTATGCCATGCGTTGATCGTATCATGATATTGAATGCCCGGATCGGCACAGGCCCAGGCGGCATGACCCACCTGTTCCCAAAGGGCGCGCGCCTTGATGGTCCGGGCAACCGTACCGTCGCGGCGATTGATCAGCGCCCAATCCTGGTCCTTCGCGACCGCGTCCAGGAACGCGTCGGTTACGCGGATCGAATTGTTCGAGTTCTGTCCTGAAACCGATGCATAGGCTTCGCCATCCCAATCGGTGTCGTAGACCGGAAATTCGACATCGGCATGGCCTTGTCTGGCGCGGTCCAAGGCGCGCCTTATATAAGCCTCCGGGATCGCGACCCTCCGAGCGTCGCGAACGGCCGTTTTCAAGGCGGCGTTCACCCCAGGATCGCAGGCGTCCGCCTCGGCCCCGCCCCAGGCTCGAATGGCCGCGAAGATACCGTCGAGCTTTTCGGCATGCATCTTCGACCCGGCGACGATGGAGGCCACCTTCCGTTCCTCGACAACCTTCCAATTGATGAAATCCTCGATATCTGGATGATCGGCGTCGCAGATCACCATCTTCGCAGCACGCCGCGTGGTGCCGCCCGATTTGATGGCGCCGGCGGCGCGATCGCCGATCTTGAGAAACCCCATGATACCAGAGGATTTTCCCCCGCCCGACAGGGCCTCGCCTTCGGCCCGGAGGGACGAAAAATTCGTGCCCGTTCCCGAACCGTATTTGAACAGGCGCGCCTCGCGCACCCAGAGATCCATGATGCCGCCCTCGTTCACCAGATCGTCGCGCACCGACTGAATGAAGCAGGCGTGCGGTTGCGGGTGCTCATAGGACGATTTCGACTTGGTCAGCTTCTTCGTCTTGTAATCGACGTAATAATGACCCTGGCTCGGCCCATCGATGCCATAGGCCCAGTGCAGGCCGGTATTGAACCATTGCGGCGAATTGGGCGCGCCCATCTGCTTGGCAAGCATGAAGCGCATCTCATCGTAATAGGCCCTGGCATCCGCCTCGGTCGTGAAATATCCGCCCTTCCAGCCCCAGAAGCACCACGCGCCCGCAAGGCGATCGAAGACCTGCTTGGCCGACGTTTCGCCCCCGAACCGGTCCTTCTCCGGCAATTGCGCCAGCGCGACCTCGTCAGCGACCGAACGCCAGAGGAACCCGGGAACGCCCTTCTCCTTCACCTTTCGCAAACGCGCCGGCACGCCGGCCTTGCGGAAATATTTCTGAGCCAGCACATCCGAAGCCACCTGGCTCCAGCTCGCGGGCACCTCGATATCGTCCAGCCTGAAGACAACGGTTCCGTCCGGATTGCGGATTTCCGAGGAGGTCCGCGCGAACTGCATTGCGCCATAGGCGCCGGTCGCCTCACTGGTAAACTCACGTTCGATTTTCATGTCTGCCCCATGCGTACAACGTTTCTGTTTGGTGAAGGTCCAGCGATCAATCCGCCATGTTCACCTGGCCGTCGCCCGGCGACAGACGGGGGCATTGCTGCGACGCGTGACGCATCTTGCAAGGCCGCTTTAGCGTCCTGGTCCCATTCGTCTCTACATCTAGTGTCCGGCACACCAGCCCACACAAACTGACGTATCGATACGGGGCCGGTCAACGAAAAAATGTACGTCGCAAAGCGAATTTTCACGTTGACGTGACTGTGCCATGACGATCCACTGATGATTCATCATCTTCACGGATTTCGCCATCCGGCACCGCCCCATGAATGTTTCGTATTTTTGCAAAGGGCCTTATGGACATATGTTGTAAAACCGCTTGAAACGGTGATCCGAATCCGGCGTGGCCGGCGTGACGCGAATCCATATCGGACCAAGATGCCCAAACCCCGAAACCGGCGCTCTTTTCGGACTAAGGACGCCATACGAACAGGCCGCCGTCATTCCCCTGGCATACTGCGGCAAAATACCGGTCGGAGGTCCTGACCAGGGCGCAGGCCGATAGGTGCGGTACGGCCGGCGAGTTGCACGCCTGGACCGTGTCAAAGGCCCAGACCGAGGAGCGGCGTGACGAAGCGCCCCGGGCGCTTATTTCAAAATCGACCGGCCTGCGTATTCGGCGGTTTCGCCCAGCGCTTCCTCGATCCGGATCAACTGGTTGTATTTCGCCAGCCGGTCCGACCGTGAGAGCGACCCGGTCTTGATCTGACCGCAATTGGTGGCGACCGCGAGGTCGGCGATGATCGCGTTCTCGGTCTCGCCCGAGCGATGACTCATCACGTTGGTGTAGCGGGCACGATGGGCCATATCGACAGCGTCGAGGGTTTCCGTCAAGCTGCCGATCTGATTGACCTTCACCAGCATGGAATTCGCGCAGCCCCCCGCGATGCCTTTGGCCAGACGGACGGGATTGGTGACGAACAGATCGTCACCGACCAATTGCGTCTTGTCACCCAGAACGTCGGTGAGGGCCCGCCAGCCATCCCAATCGTCCTCGGCCATGCCATCCTCGATCGAGATGATCGGATAGGCGCTGCAGAGTGCTTGCAAGTAGGCAACGTTCTGCTGTGTGTCGAACACCTCGCCTTCACCGATCATGCGATACAGGCCATCCCTGAAATACTCGGTCGCGGCGCAATCAAGGGCAAGATAGATGTCCTCACCCGGCCTGTAGCCTGCAGATTCTATGGATTTCATAATGAAATCAAGCGCTTCTCGAGCAGAGCTGAGATTGGGCGCGAACCCTCCCTCATCGCCGATACCGGTATTGTGGCCAGCCTCGGACAACTCTTTCCTCAGCGTATGGAACACCTCGGCTCCCATGCGCACCGCCTCGCGGATATTGTCGGCGGCGACCGGCATGATCATGAATTCCTGGATATCGATCGGGTTGTCGGCATGTTCGCCGCCATTGATGATGTTCATCATCGGCACCGGCAGAACGCGGGCCGCGACACCACCGACATAGCGGTAAAGCGGTTGGGCGGTGACATCGGCCGCGGCCTTGGCCAAAGCCAGCGACACGCCGAGAATGGCGTTGGCACCCAGACGGCTTTTGTTGTCGGTGCCGTCCATTTCGATCATCGTCCGGTCTATGGCGGTCTGCTCGGTGACGTCGAACCCCACCAGCGCCTCGGCGATCTCACCGTTCACGGCCGCCACGGCCTCGAGTACCCCCTTGCCCTTGTAACGCCCCTTGTCGCCGTCGCGCTTTTCCACGGCCTCGTAAGCGCCGGTCGAGGCGCCGGAAGGCACGGACGCGCGGCCCATGGTGCCATCTTCGAGAAGGACATCGACCTCGACCGTGGGATTGCCGCGGCT
>JBCCVK010000172.1:0-5665 GCA_039195495.1 Pseudomonadota bacterium | reverse complement strand
CGGGCCTGAATTGCCAGACCCCATGCAAAATCGGGTCCAGGGCTCACTGACGCGCGGTCGGCGCGCCGGTCGTCGACCTCCGCCCGAGACGAATTCAGCCGCCGGCGCGAGGCGTCGGTCACGATCTCCGCTCGCGCGCACCTCCGGCATACCCGACAGCATCGTTTTGTCAGACCGGGCGCGCTCCAGAAGCCGCATGAACGACGCCCGATCTCGCCTCGATGAAGCCGGGCTCTCTCGACGAGACCGGAACGACGACCAAGATGCCCTCCCGTGCGGGCTGGGGTTCGACTTTCCCGGAGGTGCAAGGATGCGGCTCGGTCATGGGGGCCCATCTACCGGGTTTCTTACATCGGGGGCCGTGGGGCATCGCGCCGGGAGGCGATGGTATGCCCGCGTCCTGGGCGGGGCTTCGCGTTCCCCGCACCCGATATGCCGGTCGTCGCAAATCCTACTTTTCCCCAGAGGCATGATCAGCGAACACCCCATCGAAGCCGATGACGGGCAATCTCCGCGCATTGGGGCAGGGGGCTGATACTGTGGGCTTGAACAGTTCGGCAATCGGCCCTCTCGTCGTGCAAAGGGCGCGCTTCACCATGTCCCTTCATCTTCCGCCCAGGCCCGAACATCGAACGAGCCGGCGGCAGAAGAATGCTCCGGCATACGCCGTTCACGGTGCCATCCCTGGCAGTATCGTTGTCCTGTCGCAGCGACTTCGCCGGTCGCCGGCTTGGAAACGGGACGCCGAAACGGCGCATCACGCCAAGATGAAGATACGCGCGATCTCCCTTTGTGATCCGCACGCGCCCTTGGCGGCATGGGGCAAACGAAAACACCGGTGGATTGGCGTGGCAGGACTTTCCGAAGGGCGCGGGCAATCGCGACTTCAACGCGGGCGTCGAAACGTTCTCCGAGACGATCAAGGCACAGTTCGTGTGACGGCGTTCCCATCGACACGCCGTGCGGCTGAAATGACAATCTTCGAATATGTCGGCGGCTTTTACGATCCGCCTGGAAGACACTCGGCCTCGGGCCGGAAAAACCCTTCGGCATTCGCGGCGCAGGGCGCATCAATGAAGATTGCGAACGGGATCGAAACGGGAAGGCCCGATGAAGGAGGCTGGAGCGTTGCCGGGATATATCCCCTGTGCAAAATGCGCCCCGGCATCGCTTTCGACCCGAGAGCCGGCGCCGTGGTTCCAGATCGGGTCGCCGTCGGCGCAGTCCTTCATGCCCTACGGCCTTTTTCGATTTGGGTCGCGACCCAATGGTGGAAATTGTGGGTTGGTCCGTCCATCGCGGGTGAAAATTTCCCGCCATCAAACATCATGCCCTTGCGGCCCTTATGCATGCCCTCGACGACGAAAATATCCTCGACGAACACGTCCTTCCACAAGGTCGAGTTTTTTTCGACCATGCCGGCAGGCAGCTCTTCGGCTGGTTTGGCGTAATACAGTTCGACATGTTCACGGGTATTGTCTTGATCCACGGGGTCGAGCAGAATTGCAAACATGTGATCGCGATGAACGCCCAACAGGACGTTTGGATAAACGGCGATATATTCCGCACCCGAGGTCCATTTATCGCTCAGATCCTGAAAATCGGGAAATACCGACCCGTCCTCGCCCTGAAGGCGCCGATAGACCAGACTTCCCTGTCCCGAATAAAGACCCCGCTTTTCGATGTTATAATGATCCTCGAGGCGCGAATAGCTGTTCAGACCGGGATGAATCCACGGCAAGTGGTAGCTTTCACAGTAATTCTCTACCGCGAGCTTCCAGTTGGTCTTGACCTGCAACATGAACGAAGCCCCCTCGCCGCCATGATGAAGTGGTGTATCAAATTCGCTCCAGCGCTTTATCAGATCCGCGTGCACAACTTCAAATTCAGGGGCATTGCCGTCAAAGTTTACGAACACGACGTCTTGCCAGACGTAGGATCTGACCTTGAATAGGCCCAGATTGTTGCGATCTATCGCGTCGTGTGCACTGCGCCCCGGTCCACCCACATGGGGCGTCGTGCGCAGGTCACCTTTCAGCGTGTAGCACCAACTGTGATAGGGGCAGCGGATGGCGCCACGGATTTTAGTCGGTTTGTCGACGAGGATCATCCCACGGTGGCGGCAAGTGTTCTGGAATACGTTGATTTGGCCGTCATCGTCGCGCACGATCATAAGAGGCATTCCAAGAAATTCGACAGGTTTTACGCTGCCCGGTTCAGGAACGTCTTTGCCGAAGCCGATTCCCGACCAATTGGCAAAAAGAACCGTTTGTCGCTCCTCGTCGAAAACGTGAGGGTCGATGTAATGTTCGTTGGGCAGCCCGCATGCGTTTTCAACGGAAGTCAGTACCGCGCCAAGTGGCGTGCGAGACGTCATGCAACCCCTCCGAAGATTTAAGCTCCTGCCGCTTCTTAACACCTGTTTTGCAAGGCGTACAACGTGCTAAAATCCAATCTACGGGCGAATTGGTTCCACCCGATACTCTGGACCCGACGTCATGCAGCCGGCGGCTGGCCAGCACAATCGCCTTCTCATCCCAGGCCACGCGGCCCGACCGTGACCGAACGACAAGCGGCCTCTGGATGGGGATGGTAACCGTGATCCGGGGCAGGCAATACCGGCTGCGGCGGTCCGGACATTCGGGATCGTGCACCCGGGCGCGTTTCCGACCATGCATTCGAAGATCATCGGATCGCCGCCCTCCATCAGGGAAATGTCGCAACCCGGTTGCGAATGTGCCAGTACTTTCCTGCATTGAGCCGCAACAGACCCCCAGGAGCCGGAAATGAAAACGAAGATCACCGAGATGTTCGGAATCGAACACCCTATTGTTCAGGGCGGTATGCATTGGGTCGGGTTTGCCGAGATGGCCGCGGCGGTTTCCAATGCCGGAGGTCTTGGGACTATCACCGGGCTGACCCAGCGTTCCGCGGCCGATCTGTCGAACGAAATCGCCCGTTGCCGTGACATGACGGACAAGCCCTTCGCCGTGAATCTGACTTTCCTGCCGACCGTCAGCACCCCGGATTACCCGGCCTATATCAAGGCGATCGCCGAAGGTGGCGTGAAAATCGTCGAAACCGCCGGAAACAATCCCAGCGCATACATGCCGATCCTCAAGGATCACGGCATCAAAGTCATCCACAAATGCACCTCGGTGCGCCACGCGCTCAAGGCGCAGAGTATCGGCGTGGATGTGGTCTCGGTGGACGGCTTCGAATGTGGCGGGCATCCGGGTGAGGATGACATGCCGAACATGATCCTTCTTCCGCGGGCCGGCGACGAGTTGGAGATCCCGTTCATCGCCTCGGGCGGCATGGCGGATGGACGCTCGCTGGTTGCCGCCCTGGCTATGGGCGCCGAAGGCATGAATATGGGCACGCGCCTTATCGCGACCCAAGATGCGCCGGTGCACGAAAATGTCAAACAGACGCTGTTGAATGCGACGGAGTTCGATACCCGGCTGGTCATGCGCCCGCTGCGCAACACGGAACGCGTTCTGACCAATGAAGCGGTGGAACGGCTCGTGGAAAAGGAAAGGAGGTTGGGCGCGACCATCACTTTTGAGGATATCGCCCCCGAAGTGGCCGGCGTTTATCCCAAAGTCATGCGGGATGGAGAGATGAACGCTGGTGCCTGGTCGTGCGGACTCGTCGTAGGATTGATATACGATATCCCCACCGTCGAAGAGCTGTTCAATCGGATCATGGCCGACGCCGACCGGATCATCAAACGACGTCTTGCCGCCTTGACGGACTGAAAGACAACGCGCCTGCCGCCGCGGCGCGAAAACCACCTTTCTCTGTGGTTTCGGCTCATTTGCGACAGGGCGCCGAATTTCGTATTTCACGGTCGGGACTTTCGCGACGGTGCGGCTCAATCGAGATTTCCCAGCTTTTCCCGACATCGCCATGTGGTTTGCGGGCATGATAGCGGAGCGTTCCATCCCTGTTGACGCCCGATCGCGATGTCTGAAAGCACGGACGGATACAGGCGCCGTCAGACATGTCCGGGTATTCTCCGCCCCCGCGGAGCCTCTGCGGGGGCGATCTTCGCGGGCCGCGGCGACGCGACGCTGACCGGACCTTCGGCAATGCAGCGCGCAACCATCGTCTCGAGCAGGAGATCGCTGCCGATCGCCGAAATCCGCATGGAAAGTGAAACGGTCCGCAACCAGCAAAACGAACCGCGGGTTTCCCGACGGAACAGGCCGCCGGCCCCCGTTGCGTCAAAGCATCTCGGGCGTCGTGCAGTTCCGCGAGCATCCCATCACCGAGACAGAGGCGCGGCAATGCCGCGGGACATCATCGGAATGACGCCGGGAAGGGTGCGCGCGGACCCGTCCGCGGTGACAGAGACATCGATACACGCGCTCTTCGAAGCTTGCCTGTTAATCGATCCTGCCACGCAGCATGTTCAGAAATCTCTGCCGCAGCCCCATCGGGACCAGCCGTTCGACATGCACGTCCAGCCCCACATCCAACGAATACTCCACCGGATTTTCCTCGGCGACTTTCGACAGACCTTTGGCCATGGTCTCGACAAAGTTGGGAAACGACGACTGAATGCTGTAAACCACGCTGTAATAGAGATTTCTTCCCAGCGAAAAACTGGGATAGCGGGCATCGTAATTGTCAAGCGAATGTTTGGGAAAACATCCGTCGATGATTCGCTTCGGGCACATCCACAGCGGCATGATCAACGTCTTGTCCCCGATTTGCCTGGACGGTATCCCTGACGGTTTCATGCCGTTGGATATGCGGAAAAGCTGTTCGCACACGACATCTTCAAGGTTGAGGCCGGTGCAGATATAGCTGGCCCCGATCTTTTCAGCGTGTTTCGACAGGGCGATCCGGAT
The DNA here is from genome assembly GCA_039195495.1 of Pseudomonadota bacterium. Lineage (GTDB taxonomy): Bacteria > Pseudomonadota > Alphaproteobacteria > Rhodobacterales > Rhodobacteraceae > JBCCVK01. The sequence continues at coordinate 806 of JBCCVK010000172.1, read as the reverse complement.
GATCAGCGTCCCGAGAAATTCGAAATCATCACCCTTGAATTCGCGTTCGAACCGATCGATCAGCGTGACGCCGTCGTTCGGAACGCCCATCATTTCGCGTATGTCGGCCTCTTCGAGAACGACGAGGTCGAAACCATAGGTTTCGCATAATTCCCGCGCCCTGGGCACACCCGCATCCCAATCGGGAATGCCCTTGACGATGATTGGCCGCACCGAAATGCCGTGATGCTCTACCATCTTGCTGAGACCGTAAAGAAGCGCGTTGCTGTCGCCCCCGCCGCTGACGCCCACGACCACGGTCGCATCAGGTTCCACATGATCGCGGACAACGTCCCGCACCCGGTCGGCGTTCAGGTTCCGGCAATCCTGCGGGCTCATCTTGGCGATGGTGGTGGAGGTTCGTCCAACGTTGTTATCCATCACCTGATAGATGAACTCGGTACAATGATCGCCTTCGTGCTCCGGACCGACGGTGTTGAAATCGTCGATCGAGAAAAGAAACGGATTCACGTTGCGATTAAAATAGATCAAAAGCTCCCTGTACGCGCCCAACTCCGAAAGCCTGGTGCCCAAGCTGGAGAGCAGTTGAGGCTGACCCTCGTCCCTGCGCAGTCCATAGATCGACGTAGCGGACCACGGTATCCCGTTTCTTTTCAGCGTGTCGATCAGACGCTCGTCGCCGTTACTTTGCAGAACCTTACGGCCATGGGCCGTAACGACGGCCACATCCGGTTTGACGAAATCCATGATAAACCTGCGACAGGGAATTGAACCACCGGTCGGGGCCAATCCTTTATGGCCCCGAT
>JBCCVK010000171.1:0-5727 GCA_039195495.1 Pseudomonadota bacterium | reverse complement strand
GCCGCGGGCAGCGAAAGCGCCCGCGGCGCTGACATGGACCTTTTTTGCCGGTTGGGCTGCCTGGGTTGATTTCGATCCGCAAAGCTGGGCCCATTGGGGCCTGGTGGTGACATCGATCTATCTTTTGCTGGCGGGCATCGTGCAGCAACTGATCCCGATCCAAAGATAGGGATGCCCAGCCGGCCTCACCCGAAAATGCGGGGGAAATCGCCCGGCGTCTACCCTTTGCCGCCCTCCCTCCCGGCGCGCCCGTCGCCGGCATGCGGATTGGAGATTGATTTTTCGGATAAAAAAAAATAGCCTAAGCATTGGAAAATCACGGTCAATCCGACACGTGGACACTATGCGGGCTTGTAAATCCATGACTTTATCCCGAAAGGCGGCTCAGGCTTTTCTTGGCTCTTGTTCCAGCATCGCCATCTTGACCAGCCTTGCCTGTGGCGCCTCGGCCGGTTCATTGAGCGATTCGGAAACGGGCGATCCGGTCGTGATCTCCGGTGAACGGATCGCGCAATCACGATGTATCACCCGAGGGTTGCAACTCCGCGGCGGGCTTCTCGAAACCGACAATGTCTGGGAAGACTCGGCGAGCACGCTGCCCGCCTTGAGCAAGCTCGGATACGGGGACGAAAGCGGCTATCTTGCCGAAGCCAGGCTCACATGCAACCTGACGGGTTCGCGCGACATCACGGTCGGGGCCGGTCTGCACGACGTGGACTTTTCCGAAAGCATCAACGTTGGGGTTGGCAATGACCCCACCATTTCCGACGATGTCTCGTTTCAGCATTTGGATATCGAGTTTGGCTGGAATCGAAATGCCAACACCACGAATCTCCGGGCATTCGTCGGCATGCGCGCACTGAACTACGATTCGTCCTCCACGGCCAATCCCGACGTGCTCGGTGCGATACCAATCGAATTCTCGTCCTCATTCCTCGGAATCGGTCCCAGAATCGGCGCCGGATTCAATACGCCCCTGGGCGAGGGCCGGTTCGGAATATTCGGAGAGGCGTCCGCCGCCGCGATGATCGGCGCAAAGGAAGAGACGCTGGACGGAGCGCTTCAAAACTCCGCGAGCGAAACGGAGATGGTCGTCGATCTGGAAGCCGAGCTTGGCGTCGGTTACAGCATTTCACCCCGAAGCAGGATTTCCGCGGGCGTGTTCGTCAAACAGCTTCAGGATATCGATTGGGTTTCGGGGCAATCATCGGATTTCAACACTCAGAATACGGGAAGCCGGATGTTCCGGGGCGCCTTCATAGGTTTCGAGACCGAATTCTGACCGTGCTGCGTTCGGTGGCGCGTATGCCTCGTCACGACGGATCGAACCCGCCGTTATGACGGAACATGTCGATCTGAACGGCACGGCATACGCGCATGTCTGGCTGACGGATCCCATCGCCGTTCTTTATGAAATCGCCAAACGTCATTCGGGCGTCGACGTCTGGATGACGTTCGCGGACGCGTCGTTTTTGATCGTTCAATCCCAAGAAACGGCAAAAACGGTTCTTCGGCACAGATCCGAAGAATTCGATAAATACTTCGGGGTCCACCGGTCGTTCTTCGGTCACAGCAGATTGACCGCGAACGGCGAAGACTGGCGCTTGCTGCGTGACCATTCCCAACCGTATCTGTCAAAGATCAAACCCGCTGAAGCGGCGGTCAAGGCGGTCGGATATTACAAAACCGCGGCGGATCGGATCATCGCAGAGGCGGACGCAACCCGCAAAGTCGTGATCGACGACGCCATCGATCTTGCCGCGGCCAGCACCGTTTCCGTGCTGGTTCTGGGCATCGATTTTGCGCAACTCGGCCCCAAGACCATTCGCGATATCAGAAACGTATTCGCCTGCACATCGGTGTTGAACTGGCGTCCCCTCGACGAAGCGGCGCCGGAGGATGCCGGGCTCATCCGGAAGGCCAGACGCTCCTATGCCGGATTGCGGCACGATCTGCTCGCGTTGTCCGAGACCGATGCCGACGGTTCCTCGCTGTTTTCAAGACTGGCGCGGAGTGAATGCGATGTGTTGGACTTTGCCGATGAGGTTTCCACGCTTCTGGTCGCGGGGTATGAAACGACCGCGAGCGCGATCGGATGGTCGTTGTCGATGCTGGCGCGCGTGCCGGCATTGCAAGACAGGCTTCGGACGGCGCTTGGCGGTCTGACCCTGAGCGAGGATGTGAACATCGACGTTCTGCTGGACAATGAAGAGATCCTGGCGGTCAGCCGAGAGGCTTTGAGAATGTTCCCGCCAGTTCCGATACTGGGACGGATCGCAAACCGGAATACCGTGGTGGGAGGCGATTCCGTGCCCTCCGGTCAGCGTGTGCTCGTTTCGACGATTGGTCTTCATCAGAACAAGGATGTTTTCGCCAAACCGGCAGCGTTCAGGTTCGACAGATTTCCAAATGGACGGATTCCCGAAAGCTTTCGGGAAAGCTACAAACCATTCGGAGACGGGCAGAGGATTTGCCCGGGCGCGCGTTTCGCCCTGGCCGAAATCGCGGTGGCGCTGGCCGTCATCGTGGAGAGAGTTCGACTCGAACCGAGCGGCGAGCCGGTGCCGCCGTTTTATTGGGGTGCGAGCATGAGAAGGAAAATGGGACAGACCCTGGTCGTGCAGGCGCTTCATTGAGCCTTCGAGACGTTCATCGCATCTGCCCGCATCATGAATCCAGAACGAGAGATCGGTCGCGTTCGGAGTGAAAGTCCCATGGAAATGACGCAACCCGCAATAAAGATCGTCTCCCTGGCACCGTCGGTCGAAGCATTTGGCCTTGCGATGGATTACCTTTCAAGGCACAGGCCATTCGCCGACTACTCGGTCCGAAACCTGGCGATCGCCGTTCGTATCCAGTTGCAATGCCGTCAGAACCTGGCCGCGATAAACGGCGATGAAATCGTCGGATATGCCGGATGGCTGATCACCAACGAAACCCGCGCGCAACACTGGCTGGAGCGTGACGAGCCGCTCATACAAGAAACAAACCCTTCATCCAGGGCCGCCGCCTTGACCATCGTGGTATCGGGCTCTTCTGCCGTGACCCGAAGACTGATACGTGGCGCCAGAGAGTTGAACAAGGATATCCGGGTTTATTTCAAAAGAGATTATCCGGGGGAGAAAAAGCATCCGAAGAAGGCGAGTGTCTTAAACCGCTCACCTTCGAAGCGATCATCGGGTTGAACCGAAACGAAATAAATTTCATACGCGCGCTCACGGGCGACGCGGGCTTCGAAACGGCGACCCACGAAACAGCCCCGCCCGGACAGGCACGGCCTGCCATGTGCCCGCAATGGGCGCGGCTGCCCGGGTCAGATCGTCACGATTCAAGGGCTTCCCTGAATTGATCAAAAATCTTCTCATTCGCGGCAATGATCGACCCGCCGGCGAAAACGGACCGACCGTCGATCATGGAGGACACGAGACCACCCGCCTCACGTACCAAAATCATACCGGCCGCCATGTCCCAGGGATTCAGTCCACGTTCCCAAAATCCTTCGTAACGCCCGGCCGCCACATAGGCCAAATCCAGCGCCGCCGCCCCCCAACGCCGCACACCCGCGCATTTGGGGAGAAGCCGCGCCAGATCGGTCAGAGCAGCGGGCAGCTCTCCGCCGCCGCCGAAGGGCAGGCCGGTGGCGAACACGCTTTCGATCATCGACCGGCGCCCCGAAACACGCAGACGGCTTTCGTTCACGAAGGCGCCCGCCCCCTTTTCCGCGGCGAACAGTTCGTCCTTGGCCGGATCGAAGACGACGCCTGCCACGATCTCGCCCTTATGTTCCAGCGCGATGGAAACCGCGAAATGCGGCATCCCATGCAGAAAATTCGTGGTGCCGTCCAGCGGGTCGACGATCCAGCGTCTGGTCGGATCGGCCCCTTTATCCTCCCCTCCCTCTTCGGCCAGCCAGCCATAATTCGGACGGCCGCCCATCAACTCTTCCTTAAGGATTTTCTCGGCGGTCAGATCCGCCTTGGACACGAAATCTCCCGCACCTTTCATCGATGCTTGAAGATTTTCAACTTCGCGAAAATCCTTCGTCAGCGAACGACCGGCCCGGCGAGCGGCCTTGATCATCAGATTCAGGTTTGCGCTGCCTTGCATCATGGCGGAATTCCTTTCACATAACCGATCCCATGCAACCGGGCGGAAACGTCATGACAGGGTTTCGCCGCATTGCATCCTGGGGGGCAGGGTACGGGCCAGGCGGATGAAATGCGCCATGAACGGTTTGACCGTTTCATCGGCGCGCGTCGCCGCGTACAATCTTCGTGTTATTCCGGTTTCGGTAAGCGGTCGGGTGATGTAGTCCGAGGAATATCGAACCTCACGCACCACCCAGTCCGGCAAGACCGAAACGTCGCGATTCGAAGCCACCAGCATCAGGATCACCGCGGTCAGTTCCACCTGTCGGATGCCGCGCGGTTCTACACGCGCCGGGATCAACAGTTGACTGAAGACGTCCAGCCGGGTCCGCTCCACCGGATAGGTGATCAGCAATTCGTTCCGGAAGTCGGTCGCCTCGATGAACGGCCTGGCGGCCAGAGGGTGGACCGGGGCGGCGACGAATACCGGACTGTAATCGAAAAGCGGGGTGAAATCGGTGTCCGGCAGCGGCTCGGGGTCTGAAGAGACGACGAGATCCACATCCTCCCGCCCCAGGGCGGGCATCGCCTCGAAACTCAGACCGGGACGAATGTCGACATCGACATCGGGCCAGGCCCGGCGGAATTGCTCCAGCACCGGAAAGAGCCATTCGAAACAGGCGTGACATTCTATGGCGATATGCAGGCGTCCCGACTTTCCGGAGCGCAGCGAGCGGAAATCCTCCTCCATCGCCGCCACTTCCGGCAGAATCTTCTCGGCAAGCCGCAGCATGCGCACCCCTGCCGACGACAACCTCATCGGTTTGGAGCGGCGCACGAACAGCTCAACGCCTATCTGATCCTCCAGTCCCTTGACCTGATGGCTCAGAGCGGACTGGGTGATGTTCAGCAGATCGGCGGCCCTGGCCAGTCCGCCCGCCTCGTGAATGGCCTTGATCGTTTTCAGATGCCGAAATTCGATATGCATGCACACTTCATGATGTTCTTGAAGATTATGAATTTGTCTCACATGCGTTTCGATGAGACAAGAAGATCGCCAATCAAGGACCCCCCAATGCTTCCTCGCGTATCGTTCGAATTCTTTCCCCCTCGATCTCTGGATGCCAGTTTCCGTCTCTGGGAAACCGTGCAAACGCTTTCTCCGCTTGCTCCGGCCTTCGTATCGGTAACATACGGTGCCGGAGGGACCACCCGCAAGCTGACCCATGAAGCGGTCGGCGTGCTTCATGCGCACTATGCGTTGCCGGTGGCGGCGCATCTGACCTGTGTGGATGCAAGCCGGGAGGAAACGCTTGCGATTGCGCATTCCTATGGCGATCTCGGCGTGACGGAGATCGTTGCGCTGCGGGGCGATACCCCGGGGGGCCGGAAACGTTTCCGGCCGCGCAAGGACGGTTTTTCATCCTCGGTGGAACTGGTCGGAGCCCTGGCCGATCTGGGCAAGTTCAATATCCGGGTCGGCGCCTATCCTCACAAGCATCCCGAAGCCGCCGACGGCGATGCCGATATCGACTGGCTGAAACGCAAGCTGGACGCGGGGGCGAGCGGCGCCATCACTCAGTTCTTCTTCGATAATGCGCATTATCTGCGGTTTGTGGAACGGGTTCGCGCGCATGGC
>JBCCVK010000170.1:0-5756 GCA_039195495.1 Pseudomonadota bacterium | reverse complement strand
CCGTCGATGTCGGAACACGCCAAAGAGAGATCCTGGACGCAGCGGTCGGGCAGGGTGTGAACCTGCGCCCGGTCGGAGACGACAGGATTGGCATCACTCTGGACGAGATCACGCGCCAGCACACGGTCGAGGCCGTTTGGCGCGCGTTCGGGATCGAGAAGAAAGCGGATCTCAGCGCAAACTACAGCCTGCCCGATGATCTGATCCGGCAATCGACCTATCTGACGCATCCGGTCTTTCACATGAATCGGGCCGAGACCGAGATGACACGTTATATGCGCCGTCTGGCGGACCGGGATCTTGCGCTTGACCGGGCGATGATTCCACTGGGCTCCTGCACGATGAAACTGAACGCGACCGCCGAGATGATGCCCGTCACCTGGCGCGCGTTCTCCGAACCGCATCCATTCGCGCCCGCCGATCAGGTGCGGGGTTACCTGGAAATCATCGACGATCTCGGCAAGAAGTTATGCGCGATCACGGGATACGACCGCATTTCGATGCAGCCGAATTCGGGAGCACAGGGTGAATATGCGGGCTTGCTGGCGATTGCGCGATATCATCGCGCCAACGGCCAGGGGCACCGCGACGTTTGTCTGATTCCGATGTCCGCGCATGGAACGAATCCCGCCTCGGCGCGCATGGTGGGATGGAAGGTGATTCCCGTGGTCTCTGCCGCGAACGGCGACATCGACATCGACGATTTTCGTGCGAAGGCCGAGCTTCACGCCGAAGACCTTGCCGGATGCATGATAACCTATCCGTCGACGCATGGCGTTTTTGAAGCATCCGTGACCGAAATCTGCCAGATCACACATCGTTTCGGCGGACAGGTCTATATCGACGGGGCGAACATGAACGCCATGGTCGGTCTGTCGCGACCCGGCGACCTGGGCGGAGACGTCAGCCATCTGAATCTGCACAAGACCTTCTGCATCCCGCATGGCGGCGGGGGCCCCGGCATGGGTCCCATAGGCGTCAAGGCCCACCTGGCCGATCACCTGCCCGGCCATCCGCTTGAAGGGTCCGGCGCGGTCAGCGCGGCGCCTTTCGGTTCGCCATCGCTGCTGCCGATCTCCTGGGCCTATTGCCTGATGATGGGTGGCGAGGGTCTGACCCAGGCGACTCGGGTGGCAATCCTGAACGCGAATTACATCGCGAAACGACTCGAAGGGGTCTTCGACATTCTTTACAAGGGGCCCAAGGGGCATGTCGCCCACGAATGCATCATCGACACGCGCCCCTTCGCCGAAAGCGCGGGCATCACCGTCGACGACATCGCCAAGCGCCTGATCGATTGCGGCTTTCACGCCCCGACGATGAGTTGGCCGGTGGCCGGCACGTTGATGATCGAACCGACCGAGAGCGAGACCAAGGCCGAACTTGACCGATTTTGCGACGCGATGCTTGAGATCCGGACCGAGATCGCCGCGGTCGAACGTGGTGATCTGACCCGTGACGACAATCCGCTGAAAAACGCGCCCCATACGGTCGAGGATCTCGTCGCCGCATGGGAACGTCCATATACGCGCGAGCAAGGCTGTTTTCCGTCCGGCGCGTTCCGAAGAGACAAATACTGGGCGCCCGTCAATCGCATCGACAACGCTTACGGCGACCGTCACCTGGTCTGCACGTGCCCTCCGATGGCCTTCTATCAGGAAAGCGTTGAATAGGATGTCGCGGACTTTCTGCCACGTTCGCGGCCATGTCGGATATCGTAATGCTCTCGCGCAAGATCCAGTTCAGGGAAATACCGTTCCGCCCATCGATCTAAAATCACGATTGCCTCGCTGAGCGATTCTCCCAAAGGACTCAGCCGATATTCGACATGGCGTGGTACGATCTGCCGGTCTTCGCGGATGACAAGGCCGTTGCGTTCCAACGCGCGCAGCGTCTGGGTAAGCATCTTCTGGGAGATCCCTTCAATCCGGCGCAGCAGCGTCCATTTGCTGGCGATCAGTTCAAGCGCGTCACGCGCAGAACAGCTGGAATCGAAAACGCTTGGAATAGTCTCGGATACATCCCTTGTTTCCATCAAACCGAACCCCCATGGTTACCAAAAGGTGCGTACTTGCCGCACTGTTCCCATCGGCGGCATGATTTCGACCAGCCAGCCGGTCGTATAAATCGAGACAGTAGATGAAAGCATTCATATTAAGTTCAAGTCCGAGACGCGATGGCAACTCGGCAATCCTGGCGCAAGAAACCGCCAAGGGTCTCCGGCAAGCAGGACACGAAGCCGAACTTCTCCGGGCCGATCAGGTCTTGAGCGATTTTCTCGGCGATTGCCGGACCTGCCGGCTGCAAAACGGTGAATGCTCCATCAAGGATGGATATCGCGATGTGTTTTTCGATCATTTTCTGCCCGCAGACGGGCTGATCGTGGCCACCCCCATCTATTGGTATGGAATGTCAGCTCAACTGAAAGCATTCTTTGACCGGATGTTTTGTTATGTCGCGGCTTCGCATCCCGCTTCGATGACGGTTGTCTCGAAAATGCAGGGAAAGCGCATTGGGCTTGTTCTCAGTTCGGAAGAGACCTTTCCCACGGTTTCCGCTGCCATCATTCATCAAATTCAGGAATACAGCCGCTACACGCATTCCATCTTCGTCGGCGCTGTGCACGGTTACGGAAACACGCGCGGCGACGTGATGAAGGATCCTGGCAACCCGATCGAGGCCGCTTTGCAATTCGGGCGTGGATTTTTCGACACCCAGGGGACGGATTATCAGATCGATACGGTCAGACCCACTCGCGTATGGGGCTAGGGGCCCCATCATCGCTCCCTGGCGTAACGAAACCGAAGGGGCCGGAGATCCTTCCCCAATCACGGCCGCTCGAAACAAAAAGCGGATATTTGCACCTTTACGCTTTCGTGCTCATTGTCCATGAATCGAACGTCTGGTAAGGATTGGACATGCGATTTACCGGTATGATGTCACTCGCTTTGGCAACGGTCCTCATGAGCGCCGCCGCGGTAGGGGCACAAAGTCTCGGACAGATTTCGGCACCGGCCGAGATCCCGCCAGCGAATTACAAGGGCAAACAATATGTCGATAGCCGGGGATGTGTATTCATTCGTGCCGGGTTCGGCGGCAACGTGACCTGGGTGCCGCGCGTCTCGCGCGAAAGAAAGGTCATATGCAACGCGCGGCCGACCCGCATCGCAGGCGCGGAGCCCCTGGACCCGCCCGCGGCCGTGAACGTGAGAGGGTCGGCGCCCCGCAAGACGGAACGGAGGTCGAGGTCGCAGCCCGCGCCGCTTCCCGTCGCTGTCGAAAGTTCCGAAACCAGACGCAAGGATGCGACCGGCGCGGCCCCGCAGACGCGAAGGATTGTCGTCAAACGTCCGGCACCATCGCCATCGCCATCGACCCCGCGTATCCGGACCACGCCGCCGGCGTCGCAGGAACGTGCTGCATGCGACTATGGCAACACGCGATCCAATCGGTACGTGAACAGCGGTACGGATTTTCCGGTGCGCTGCGGTCCCCAGGCGGTGCATCCTGCAGATGCCACACGGCCCAGGACGGTCCAAGGCGGGGCTGCGGCATCTCAGATCCCTGCGGCGCGGCCGATTGCCGTTCCCCCGGGCTATCAGCCAGTGTGGGAAGACGACCGCCTCAACGCACGAAGAGGGATCGGGACGGTGCAGGGAGATCTGGATACACAGTCGGTCTGGACCAACACCGTGCCGCGCCGTCTTATCGCCGCGCCGACCGGCAAGAATGTCACCCGCGGTTCCACGAATATCCGGCCGGAAACGCGCAAACCGATCAAAACCACCTCGGCGCGCCTTATCAGCGTCGGAACGTATCGCGATGACGCGCAGGCGCGAAGCGCGGTCAGAAAGTTGCAGCTTCTGGGTTACCCGGTCCGTATCGCCAGATTGGACAGGAATGGCGCGGGGGGCGTCATGGTTGCGGCCGGTCCGTTCTTCACGACGGAAAGCGATCTGTCAGGGACGGTGAGGCAGTTGAAACTTTCCGGGTTCCCCGCCGCGAGACTTCGCTGACCGATTTACACAGACGCTTTGCAGCGCAACCCAATCCGCGTCCGGCAGCAAGACCGGGGTCGGGGTGTCGCGATAGGGATCTCCCCCGATCAGACCAAGCGTCTCCCCCTCCGGTACGTTCAAGGAGCGGGCATAAGGTCCGGACGAAACCTTTGCGGTTTCAAACGCGCGCAGAAGCTCCGCGTCATTGACCTTCGATCGTGCCGCCGACAGCACGGTTTTTGCATATTCAGCGAGATCCCGGTCGGAGACCCGTCCCGTCGTCAAAAGCCTCAGCGTCGAAATCAAACCCAGATTCCCCAGCATGCGCTCCAGCGGGTCGGACGCATCGGCGGCGGCGATTTCAAAAAGAACATATCCCGCCATGGCGTCGGCCCCTTCGAAATCTTCGACCAGGGACCGGTTCAAAAGAACGAAGCGGCCGGGCAAGGTGAGCGCTTCCCGCATCGGGCCGGGCATGACCAACAATCGGCTGGATCGTTCAAGATCCAGCCGAAGCTGCAACTTGGCCAATGCCGCTTGTCCGTAAGGGTTGTCACAGACCCGACCCGCATGGCGTTCGACATGGGTCAGCAACTCTTGCCCGATCGATGCACGCTTGACCGCGGGAACGACGGAAAGAGTATGACGCAGCACCGCATCCGGCAATATAAACGCCGCGAACAGGGTGATCGTCAGAACAAACGAAAAAATGAAAAACAATCCAAGGCGATTCGATCGCGGGCGCCGCCGCCGGATCGCCCGCCGAACCTGTTCGATGGCGTCGATCATGAGCGGGTCATCGATCACGAGCGTTTCGAAAGCCTCGTCCCCAGGGCTGTAAAGAGCGGGATGCTCACCCGGGTTCAATCGGCGGACGGCCGCCAGCGACCAATGCGTCAAGGCCGTTTCGTCATGATCCGAAACGATGAGAGTGGCTTTGCCGAACGAGACGAGAACGTCGCGCCGCGGCGCACCCGGCGCGGCATGCCAGAGCCCCATGCTCTCCAATCGTTGATACGCGGTCAAGGCCGTCATCGCAGCGGCGTGCCCTGCTCTTCCCTCTGGACGCGGCCACGATTGCATGCTGCGTGCCCGGCCGCCTCATGTTACAATGCCTTGGCTGCCGATCGAAGCGCAAATTTCTGGATTTTTCCGGTCGAGGTCTTCGGAAGCTCCTGAAAGATCACGCGCTTTGGCGTTTTGAAGCCCGCAAGACGTTGACGAGCGAAGGCGATCAATTCGGCTTCGTCCACTTGCGCGCCGGCCTTGAGTTCGACGAAGGCGCAGGGCACCTCGCCCCACTTGTCGTCGGGTTTGGCCACCACGGCGCACAGCGAAACCGCGGGATGGTGCATGAGTGCGCCTTCGACCTCGACCGACGATATGTTTTCACCACCCGAAATGATGATGTCCTTTGCACGATCGGCGATCTGGATATATCCATCGGAATGCTGAAGGGCCAAATCCCCCGAATGGAAATACCCGCCTGCAAAGGCTTCTTCGGTAGCCTCCGGGTTCTTCAGATATCCCTTCATGACCGCATTGCCGCGCATGACGACCTCGCCCTGCGTAGCGGCATCCATTCTGACCTGCGTCATGTCCGGCGTCATGACGGTCACATCTTCCATGATCGGAAAGGCGACACCCTGCCGGGCCTTGACGGCGGCCTTGCGTTCGCCCGTCAGCCCGTCCCAGTCGTCTTTCCAAAGACACTCGGTCACGCAAGTATACGGTCTGACGGAAACATACGGCCATGTG
>JBCCVK010000169.1:0-5758 GCA_039195495.1 Pseudomonadota bacterium | reverse complement strand
GGCGAACCGGTGCCGATCCGCCGAATCGGATAGCCCTCGTACCGGTGCCGCTTCTCCAGATGGCCTTCGGCGTGCAGTTCTTTCAGCAGACGCTTCAAATCGACCCGTGCCGACCCTTTGATGCCGAACGCCCTGGCGATGTCGCGCTTGGCGGTTCGCGTGGGGTTTTCGGCAATCCAGCCGAGAATTTCGTCTTTGGTGGGCAGCCGCGTCATGCCCTCCCCTATCATGGGTGTACGGGGGCGTCATGCGGAAACGGCGCTTTCGGGTCCCGTCCACCGGGATGCGATCCCGGAAACGATCGACACCAGGTCCGGCGCGGCGGCTTGACGCGCCTCAGACGCGGGCGCCGACCGACGCGGGCCGTAAAAGGCCCGGGCGAAATTCGCAATCAGAGCTCAGAGACGATTTCCGGCCTTTGGTTGACTTCGGCGTCTCAGGCGCGCATGGCTCCATGGGTTTTGGCCGACAGCGGTTCCTTCCCCCGCGCCGACGAAATGCGGCAGATATCCCGGCTCCCGGTTCGGATGGAAGGGTCGTTCACAAGTTTCCGACCCCGTATCGCACTCGAGGGAAATCTTCCCTTGCCGTAGCCCGTCCAAATGCGCCGCGAGACCAGGCGGCCCAAAAAAGGATATACACGCACCTGACCGGCGGCCGCGGACGCTTCGGGGGAAACCGAGACGCGGCACGGCAAATTGAAAGTACCGCGCACCACCCCCTTGTGACCTTTTGCGATGCAGAGCAGAAAAGGAAAAACAACGGGATGTCGACTGCGAACGCGCTGATATCGCGATGGGACTTGCCGTTTGTCCCACCACGCATACCTGTCGCGGAATCCAAATGAGACGACCTTGACGAGGATGAACGAGATGAACGAATCCGCCGGTGCAAGCACCAATGACTACGTGGTCCGCGATCTTTCACTTGCGGACTTCGGCCGCAGGGAACTGGAGATCGCCGAAACGGAGATGCCGGGTCTGATGGCTTTGCGCGATGAATACAGTGGACGTAAGCCGCTGAAGGGCGCCCGGATCGCGGGATCGCTGCACATGACCGTGCAGACGGCGGTTCTGATCGAGACATTGCGCGCGCTGGGCGCGGACGTTCGATGGGCATCGTGCAACATTTTCTCGACGCAGGATCACGCGGCGGCGGCCATCGCCGCAAGCGGCACGCCGGTCTTCGCCGTGAAAGGGGAAACATTGGAGGAGTACTGGGATTATGCGGACCGCATTTTCCAATTCCCCGAAGGCGGCGCCAATATGATCCTCGATGACGGAGGGGATGCGACGCTTTACGTTCTTCTGGGCGCGCGGGTCGAAAACGGCGAGGACGATCTGATCGCCATTCCAAAGTCCGAGGAGGAGGAGGCGCTTTTCGCGCAGATCAAAAAACGGCTGCGGGAAAGTCCTGGCTGGTTCGTCAAACAGCGCGACCTGATCCGGGGCGTGTCCGAGGAAACCACGACAGGCGTGCACCGTCTTTATGAACTGCACAAGAGGGGCCTGTTGCCCTTTCCGGCGATCAATGTGAACGACAGCGTCACCAAGTCGAAATTCGATAACAAATATGGCTGCAGGGAAAGCCTGGTCGATGGCATCCGGCGCGCGACGGACACGATGATGGCGGGCAAGGTCGCCGTCGTCTGCGGCTACGGCGACGTCGGCAAAGGCTCTGCCGCATCCTTGCGCGGGGCGGGCGCGCGCGTGAAGGTGACCGAAGCGGATCCGATCTGTGCGCTCCAGGCGGCCATGGATGGCTTCGAGGTGACCTTGCTGGAGGACGAAGTCGCAACGGCGGACATCTTCATCACCGCCACCGGCAACCGTGACGTCATCCGGATCGAACACATCCGCGAGATGAAGGATATGGCGATCGTGGGCAATATCGGCCATTTCGATAACGAGATTCAGGTTGCGGCGCTGAAAAATCACAAATGGACCAACATCAAGGAACAGGTGGACATGATCGAGATGCCTTCAGGCAACCGGATCATTCTGCTGTCCGAGGGACGTTTGCTGAATCTTGGCAACGCCACGGGTCATCCGTCGTTCGTGATGTCGGCCAGTTTCACCAATCAGGTTCTGGCGCAGATCGAACTGTGGGTCAGAAACGATGAATACGAAAACAAGGTCTACATCCTGCCCAAGCATCTGGATGAGAAGGTTGCGCGCCTGCATTTGAAGCGGATTGGAGTGAAGTTGACCGAACTGGACAAGGAACAGGCCGATTATATCGGGGTGCCATCCGAAGGTCCGTTCAAACCGGGACACTATCGCTATTGATCGAAAGCCCGTATCGGGCGCCCGATCAAGTGCCGCCCGTTCCGCAAGGGCGGCACCGGATCTGAGCCGTGGGAGCCCGCCGCCGCGCGGGCCTTCATCGCCGCTTCCGATCCCGGCCCTGCGCCGCCATCATTGCTTTATTTCCATCTCAAGCATCGTCCCGCCAGCCTATGTCGTGATGCGTCCCGTCGCAAAACGGCTTGTTCTTGGACTGTCCGCACCGGCAAAGCACGTATTTCGCCCGGCTGGCGCCGATCCCGTTGAACGTACAGTCGAGCGGCACGTTCCGCACCCGGTAAGGTCCGTTCTTCTCGATCGAAATTTCGACCTCGGCGGCGGTCAGGTGCTGTGGTCCGGTCTCGCCGGTCTCAATGCGAAGCGCACCAGAAGGGCAAGCGGCCATGGCGCGAAGCAAACCGGCCATGTCGCCTTCGCTCGGCTGAATCCAGGGTTTCTCACCCGGCCTGAACACGGTCGAGGCGGCTTCGGCGCAAGCACCGGCATGGCTGCAAAGGACCGGCGTATAATGAACCTTGACCGGTGTGCCCCCGACCTCACCCTCATAAGTGAGTGGATCGTTTCGAATGCCGCGCGGGTCGGGTGAGCTTTCGAACCCGGCCGACTTATGGGCGCCGTCGCAGAATGGCTTTCCGGCCGACTTTCCGCAGCGGCAGAGCGCGGTAACGGGTTTTGTCTCTATTTCGTTTCCATCGCTGTCCCGAAGCGTCGGCGGATTGGCGACAACCAGCGGTCCGTTATCGCGTAGGGTGATCTTGGTTTCGGTGGACATATGGCACAGGTCTCCTTCCTAGATAAGCTGTTCCCCGATACGCGAACGGAACGGTCGCGCCCGGCGTATCGGGCCGTGACGGGGTCGGCACGATACGGATGGCCGAAGGGCCCTGGCCGCGAGATCCTCGGGCCGCATGCGCAAGATAGGCGTATGGGCGTCATCGGTCCACATCTCTTGCAGGGCTGCTCGCCCCTGCCGGGGGTGGTCGCCGTCTGACGCGAAAGGCTCGTCCCCATCGGATGAGGCAAGTCGTGCGTTCCGTGCGCGAGCCCATGGCATGACCGTCTGCCAGAGGGGGCAGCCAATGCCATTGACCGCGCGTATGATGATGGCGGCAAGTTGCGGGGCCGGCATTCCCCCGCGCGACCGGTTCCGCGTTGCCGGGGCACCCGTCCGATTGCAGGGCCCCGAGCGTGTCGAGATCAGGTCGATCCGGACCGCCCATGAAAGATCCTTCCGTTTTTGTCTGGATTCTTTCACGAACTGAGGGATACGGATCTTCTTCGTAGATGAGAGCAAGGTTCCGATCAACTTCACAGGCGTCTTTCTTGCTCGTTTGTCTATCGTAGAGGGCAAGATCGCACTCAGGAGGCAAGCCATGTCCATGCTCGAAAAATTTGAACGCTACCCTCTCACCTTCGGCAGAACGCCGATTGAACACCTTCCCCGCCTGACCGAAGCCCTTGGGGGCGGGGTCGAAGTCTACGCGAAGCGCGAGGATTGCAATTCCGGCTTGGCCATGGGCGGCAACAAGCTGCGCAAGCTGGAATACATCGTGCCGGATGCCGTCGCCTCGGGTGCGGATACCCTGGTGTCCATCGGTGGGGTTCAGTCGAACCACACCCGCCTGGTGGCCGCGACAGCCGCCAAAATCGGCATGAAATGCGTGGTCGTACAGGAAAAGTGGGTACCTCACTACGACGCCGTCTACGACCGGGTCGGCAACATTCAGATGACCCGCCTGATGGGGGCGGACTCCCGTCTGGTCGAGGAAGGGTTCGACATCGGCATTCGCCAAAGCTGGGAAGATGCCATACGGTCGGTGCGTGATGCCGGTGGCAAGCCTTATGGCATCCCGGCGGGAGCCTCGATGCACAAGTTCGGAGCGCTTGGTTATGTCGGTTTTGCCGAAGAGGTGTCGCAGCAGGAAGACGCGCTTGGGTTCAAGTTCGACTACGTCGTCACCTGCGTCGTCACGGGGTCGACCCTGGGAGGGATGATCGTGGGCTTCGCGGTCCAGGGTCGTGCCGGTCGAGTGATCGGCATCGACGCATCGGGGACCCCGGATCGAACGCGCGCCCAGGTGCGCGAGATCGTCGATGCCACGACCGAACTTCTCCGGCTGGGCCGCAAAGTGCGTGAGGACGAGATCATCATCAATGCCGATTATGCCTACCCGGCCTATGGTGTGCCCTCGGAAGAGACCAATGACGCCATTCGCCTGGCCGCCCGTACCGAGGCGATGATCACCGACCCAGTCTATGAAGGCAAATCGATGCAAGGCTTGATCGACCTGATCCGCAAGGGGGTCTTCCCCGAAGGTTGCAAGGTGCTCTATGTCCATCTTGGCGGGGCGCCCGCGCTGAACGGCTACAGCTATCATTACAAGGACGGTTGAGCCCGTCACTCTCCTCAACAGAGCCGCCCGCGGACACGCGGGCATCATCACCTGCCGACGCGCGAGATCCTGCCATGACCACCGACATTACCCATCTGAAGACCATCGAACAGCGACTTTTGTGGTTGTCGCATTGGATGATCCACCACGCCAACCATGTCCGCCCCAAGGCGGATGGGATCAAGATCGGCGGCCATCAGGCCAGTTCGGCCTCGATGGTGTCGATCATGGCGGCGCTTTACTTCTCGGCGCTGAGATCCGAGGACCGGGTGGCGGTCAAACCCCATGCCTCGCCGATCTTCCACGCGATGCAGTATCTGATGGGCAACCAGACCCGCGAGAGGATGGAGAACTTCCGTGGCTTCGGGGGGGTACAGAGCTATCCCAGCCGCACCAAGGATATCGATGACGTGGATTTCTCGACCGGGTCGGTGGGGCTGGGCGTGGCAATCACCTTGTTTGCCTCGATCATTCAGGACTACATCAAGGCCAAGGATTGGGGCGCCGATGCCCCGATGGGGCGCATGGTGACGCTGGTGGGCGATGCCGAACTGGACGAAGGCAATATTTACGAGGCTCTGCAGGAAGGCTGGAAGAACAACCTGCGCAACACTTGGTGGATTATCGACTACAACCGTCAATCCCTCGACGGGATCGTGCGCGAAGGGCTGTTCGAGCGGGTCGAGAAGATTTTCGACGCCTTCGGTTGGGACGTTGTCCGCGTAAAATACGGTGTGCTGCAGCGCGCCGCTTTCGAGGAACCGGGCGGCGACAGATTGCGCGATTGGATCGATGCCTGCCCGAATCAGGAGTATTCGGCACTGACTTTCATGGGCGGGGCGGTCTGGCGCAAACGGCTGATGGACGACCTGGGCGACCAAGGTGACGTCTCTGCTCTGATCGAACGGCGCGGGGATGAGGAATTGGCGGTGTTGATGGAAAACCTCGGCGGCAATTGCGTCGAGACGATGGTCCAGACCTTCGCGTCCATCGATCACGACCGCCCGACCTGTTTCCTGGCCTACACGGTCAAGGGCTGGGGCACACCCATCGCCGGGC
>JBCCVK010000168.1:0-5833 GCA_039195495.1 Pseudomonadota bacterium | reverse complement strand
TCAGGGGATGTGGACTGGAATACGGCTGAGCCGTCCAGGCTCCTGCAGGTCTTTGTCGGCAAACGGGAACACTGTTGCGTCGGTCGCACACCGATTGCGGGAAAGTACCGGCGCAGTGGGGACCAGCTTTCCTTTGCGCCGTCTTTTGGCTTCACCTTGGGGCAGGACTATGTCGTGCGCCTTCATGGCTCATCAGAGAAATTGCTTTCTTTTCTCATCGAATCCGACGCACCTGTCGTGCCCGCTGCCGTAACAGCGATCTATCCAAGTGGCGAAACGCTCCCTGAAAACACCTTGCGGTTCTACATTCATTTCTCGGCCCCGATGCAACCGCATGTCGCGTTTGAATACATCGGTCTGCAAAATGCTGAGGGCGCGGTTGATGACGCGGCTTTCATGAAGTTCAAGCAAGAGCTTTGGAATGAAGATCGCACCCGCCTTACCGTGCTGGTGGATCCGGGACGGATCAAACGTGGTGTCGCCACCAATCTGGAACTGGGTCCGGCTTTGTTGGCAGGGCAGGACTATGCCTTAACCATCGCCCCTGGCTGGCCATCGGCTGATGGCCGCACCGTGACTGCTGGGTTTTCAAAACCTTTCAACGTATCAGCGCCCCTTAGATCTCGCTTGGACACCGCCCTTTGGGACGTTTCGGTCCCCAGTCTCGGTGGGTTTGATGTACTACGGATCACCTTTGACAGACCGTTTGATCATCAGCTTTTGCAAAAGGACATTCGCGTTATCACGCCAGATGGTAAAGCAGTTGGCGGCGATATCGAGATCGGCGAAGACGAAACCACTTGGGAGTTTCAGCCTTCAGCCCCGTGGCAGGACCGCCAGCTGATGTTGATCGTCCGTGGAACCTTGGAAGACGTTGCAGGAAACAACTTTCAAGACCTTCTGGATCACGCGGTCGGAACGACCCTCGCAGACATACCCTTTGTGCGTCTGCCAATCACGCTGCAACAAAAATAGAGTTGGGTTTGGAGCCGTTGATTAACCCTCTGAAGCGGGCGAGAGTGTGCTGCGCGGGTCGCGGGCCAGAAAGTCAACGAAAATGACCTAATGGGATGAACTGCCTTCCCTTCCGGGACCACGGCTATTTTCGTGGAAACGGCGGCGGGATTGCGGTTTTGGGCATTGATTTGGGTAAGACGGACGACTTGCGGCGCTGCCGGTGCGGTATTGCTGCGCGACCGCATTCGACGTCATCGTCTGCTGAAATTTCCGGCCGACCTGCCGCCTTGCATGGGGGCGATGGAAGCCTGCGGGGGCGCGCACCATCTTGGGCGTTTCCGCATCGAGCATGGGCATGAACCACGTTTGATGTCACCTCTCTGCGCCCGGCCTTATGTGAAGGGTCATAAGACCGATGACCGGGACGCGGAAGCGATATAGAGCTGATCCTCGCCCGGGGTCTGCGCCGCGTCGTTGGTGACCGTCTCGTAGAACCGAGCCGCGCGGCCATCGCGTGCATCGCAATGCCCCCGCCGCTGGTTGACGGGTGAGGCCGTGGGCGATTTCCCAGGCGGGGCCGTCGGCATGGTGGGACTGTTCCGCCCGGGGGGCGAAGAAATCGCTGGTCTTGGCCACCGCTTCGCCTGTCAGCACGCCGCCGCCGCACCCCCGGTGCATTTCTGCTTGGCCGCAGCATGAAGCCCGAGAAGCCCAGGGGGCGGGTCGCGCATGGCGAACGACGCGGCTTGAATCGAATTGGCAATCGCGGCCGTTGATGCGAAACGATCGAATCTATGGTCCAGGTGGGCCCGTCTGATGAAAAGGGCGCCGGGTGGATCGGCAGTGTGGCGTTCATCGTCTGACCTTCGAACCTGGCGGGTCCGACATTTCCGCTGCCCCATGCCTTGGGCAGTAAGGTGAGGGTAAAGCGCGGCGTTTGGGCGAAAAGCCTGCGCGCCGACTGGAGAGGTCCGAAGGGAAAGGCATGCATAATGGAAAAGGGCGCGGGGGTGAATGCGGCGCAAGGTCAGCATTGGGAAGCCGTCTTGGCGGATGTCTGGGGCATCGACGCCGGTCTGACCCGGCTTGACGGCGAGTTTGATCTGAATTTTCTGGCCAAAGCCTCGGAAGGACGCGGCTATATCCTGAAGATCATGCGGCCCGGTTGTGAGATCGGGCTGGTCGACATGCAGGTGCGGGCCCTGGAGCATCTGGCGGCGCGCGCGCCCGATCTGCCCTGCCCGCATGTGATCCGGTCCCGTGCGGATGCGCCATTCGAAACCGCCGCCGATGAAGACGGGCAAACGCGGCTCGTGTGGTTGCTGGAGCAGTTGCCGGGCCACTGTTATGCCGCGATCGAGCCCAAACATGACGCGCTGATCCGAGAGGTGGGCCGCGTGCTGGGCGGCGCGGCCCTCGCACTTGCAGATTTCCGGCATGACGGCCTGGCGCGGGATTTCAAATGGAACCCGCGGCAGGCGGGGTGGATCGCGGGGCAACTGTCCTGCATCGCCGATCCCGCGCGGCGGGCGATGCTCGAG
Source organism: Pseudomonadota bacterium (assembly GCA_039195495.1). Classification (GTDB taxonomy): domain Bacteria; phylum Pseudomonadota; class Alphaproteobacteria; order Rhodobacterales; family Rhodobacteraceae; genus JBCCVK01. The sequence goes on along the minus strand of JBCCVK010000168.1, from coordinate 3,335 downwards.
CGGATCTGCGCCGAATTTGCCGGGCTTGAGCCACGACTGGCGACGCTGCCCGATCAGGCCATCCACAACGATGCGAATGACTACAACATCCTTGTGACGGGCAATCTGAACGACCTGCCGCGGGTCTCGGGCCTGATCGATCTGGGCGATATATGTGCCGCGCCGCGCATCTGCGATCTGGCGATTGCGGCGGCCTATGTGGTTCTCGACCACCCACGGCCCGCGGCGGCGCTGGCCGCGCTGACGGCGGGCTATCATGCGGCCTGTCCGCTGACCCCGGCCGAGATTGACATGATCCTGCCCCTGCTGCGTATGCGGCTGGCCGTCAGCGTGGTGAACTCGACCTTGATGGCGGCCGATGATCCGGACGATCCCTATGTAACGATTTCCCAGGCGCCGGCTTGGCGGTTTCTGGAAACCAACGCCCTGCATCCCGGCCTTCTGGCGGCCCGCCTGCGCGCCGTCTGCGGTCTGCCGGTGGTCGAGGGCGCCGACCGGGTGCTGGCCTGGCTCGACTCCGAACGCGGCAACTTCGCGCCTCTCATGGGGGAGGAACTGTCGCAGGCGCCGATGGGTGCGCTGTCGGTGGAACGCTCCACCTGGCCGCAGAATCCTTTCCACATGGCCCTCGAGGAAGCCGCCCGCGTGGGCGAGGAGTTCGAGGATAACGGCCGCATCTGGCTGGGCTATTACCACGAGCCGCGGCTGATCTATGCCGAATCCGCGTTTCGCAAGGGGCCCTGGAAGGCCAGCGACCGGCGCACGGTGCATCTGGCGGTGGATGCCTTCGCGCCCGCAGGCACGCCTCTTTACGCCCCCTTGCGCGGCGAGGTCTGCGTGGCGGAATATCGCGACGGGCATCTGGATTATGGCGGGGTCGTCATCCTGCGCCACGAGACCCCCGATGGGGATCCGTTCCACACGCTTTACGGCCATCTGAACCCGGAATTTCTGGATCGTCTGAAGCCCGGCGACGTGATCGAGGCGGGGCGGGCCTTCTGCCGTCTCGGCGCTCCATCCGTGAACGGAGGCTGGGCGCCGCATGTGCATTTCCAGCTGGCGCTGACCACCGAAGGGATCGAGGCCGACTGGCCCGGCGTCGGCGACCCGGACGAGATGTATCTGTGGCGCGCGGTTTGTCCGAACCCGGCGGCGCTGCTCAATCTGCCGGACGACAAGGTGCGCTATCGCCCCATCGACAAGACCCGGGTGCTGGCGGAGCGGCGTGCTCATTTCGGCGGGAATCTGAGCCTGACCTATGACGACCCGGTGATGCTGCTGCGCGGCTGGAAACATCATCTTTTCGACGAATGGGGGCGGCCTTATCTCGATGCCTATAACAACGTGCCCCATGTGGGCCATGCGCATCCCCGGATTGAGGCCGCCGCCGCCGATCAGTTGAAGCGGATGAACGCGAACACCCGCTACCTGCACCCCGCGCAGGCCGCATTTGCCGAGAAGATCCTGTCCAAGCTGCCCGAGCCTTTCGAGATCTGCTTTTTCGTGAATTCGGGAAGCGAGGCCAATGAACTGGCTTTGCGTCTGGCGCGCGCGCATACGGGGGCCAAAGGGATCGTGACGCCGGATCACGGCTATCACGGCAACACCACCGGCGCCATAGACGTATCGGCCTACAAATTCAACAAGCCGGGGGGCACCGGGCAGGCCGGCTGGGTCGAACTGGTCGAGCCGGCTGATGACTATCGCGGGTCGTTCCGGCGCGGTGATCCGCACCGCGCGCGGAAATTCGCGGCCCTGGTCGACCCGGCCATCGCAGCGCTACGCGACCGGGGTTACGGTCTGGCGGGCTTCATTGCCGAGACTTTCCCCTCGGTCGGCGGTCAGATCATTCCGCCAAAGGGCTATCTGTCCGCCGTTTACGAAAAAATCCGTGCCGGCGGGGGCGTCTGCATCGCCGATGAAGTCCAAACCGGGCTGGGACGGCTGGGAGAGTTCTATTTCGGGTTCGAGCATCAGGGCGCGCTGCCCGACATCGTGGTCATGGGCAAACCCATCGGCAATGGCCACCCGCTGGGCGTTGTGGCCACCACCAGGGCGATTGCCGAAAGCTTCGACAACGGGATCGAGTTCTTCTCGACCTTCGGCGGCTCGACACTGTCTTGCCGGATCGGCAAGGAAGTGCTGGACATCGTCGATGACGAGGCTCTGCAGGAGAACGCCCGGGTGATGGGCGCGCGCCTGATGGCGGGGTTGCAAGGATTGGAGCGGACATTCGAATGTGTCGGCGATGCCCGCGGCATGGGGCTTTTCCTGGGACTTGAACTGATCAACCCCGATGGCTCGGAGGCGACGGAGATCTGTTCTTACGTCAAGAACCGCATGCGCGATCACCGCATCCTGATCGGCAGCGAAGGCCCGAAGGACAACATCCTGAAGATCCGCCCGCCCCTGACGATCGAGGCCGATGATGTGGACATGATCGTCGCGGTTCTGGACGGGATCCTGCGCGAGGTGACCCGACAGGCCCAACTGGTCCGAGCGTGCGCGTTGGGGCGTGACGAGGAACAATGGTAGAGCATCTTGACGGCTGCCGTCCGCACCGTCCGTACAGAGATCGCCCTCCGGCCCGGGGGCCCGTCCTCTCTTGAGACGGGCGTTTCTGGCGACATGCAGTATTTCATGCCCGGCGCTTCAGTTTGTTCAGCGATCGGCCGGCAATGCGGGCCGGGCCGGTGGGTCGACCGGCACGTTTTCCCGGCAGTGGGCATTTCCCGTCGTCTCTGGACGTGATCCCGATCCCAACGGTGGAACAGGGCGCGATTGTGGTCGGGGGCGAAGGGACACGGCAAGAGCCATCCGCTCTTTCCGTTTCATCGGGGCACCGCATTGACGGCTTGACCCTCATGCGGCACGTAAGGTGCCCCCATCGATCCGCTGGGCGTTCGTGACGAAATCCGCACCAGTGAGATCAACCGCCTGCAAGGTGAAAACCCGAGGGGGAAGTTGGGACGGCGCCCGCGTAAATCCGGTCTCATCGCCGCATGGGCACGGGGCGAGAGGTTCGGCCGCCGGCCGGTCAGTGCCCCAAATCGGACAAACCCGCATCGATGCCCGTCGCGCCGAACGTCGCCTCGGCGCGATCAAAAGGGCCGCTTTGCGGTAGGCCACTTGCGGCAGTTTCACATTCACCCGTCTCATTCCGTCCCGGGCGCCAGGGGCGAGGACATTTCGGTGCATGCGGTTTCAAATGTCGCTCGGGCCCGCGCGCGAGGATCTTCGAAAACGCTCATGTCGGAACCTCCGCCTTCTCGGGGCGCAACCGACCTGCGGCAAGCGCGGAGGCTGCAACCATCGCCGCGGCCGTTCCGAGCATC
>JBCCVK010000167.1:0-5853 GCA_039195495.1 Pseudomonadota bacterium | reverse complement strand
GTCATCCGCGCCACCCCTGCGTCGCCGGGGGTGTGAACCGCCCGAGCCGGCGGGACCGTACACAACAAGACCGACACCGCGACCAGGATGGCGCCCAGACCTTTGCGTGAGATCGGATCGAACATATCCAAAGCCTTTCTTTCATGTTTCCGGAGACGATTCCTCTTTTCATGCAAACGCCTCAGGGCGGTTTCTGTGCACGCGTATGAGCCACGATCAGACCGCCCGTATCGACCGGCGATGTTTGCACCCTGCTTTCGCTGCCTGGCGCATGAAGCGCCTGGGACGACGAGGTTGTGCAGAACACCGCCCCCGCCCCCATCCCCAGGACGCCGGGCGGACCCGTTCGGATCATGCGGTCGGATGCCAACCCTCCTCTCCCGATTTCCATTTCTCGATATCGCACGCGCATGGCTGCGCCCGATCACGCTAGCGAGGCGATCCCGGCGGCGTCAATCGAAACCTCAGGCGTCTCCTCTCCGTCGCGCCCCAGCAGGGAGGCCGTTCCCATTGCCGGAGGCGGAGGGCAACTTCGGCCATTGCGATCCGACCATGTCAACTCTTGCGATGCTTGGCCGGCGGGCCCGTCGGCCTCCCGGCGCCGGCAGATTGGCAAGTCTTCGAAGGCCCACTTGTTTTTCGATATGTCGCAGATGATCGTCAGTGGTTTTCACGCAGGTGCGACGATGGCTTCTGTCTGACCCGCACCGCCCTTCGATGTGGCGGTCGAAGGCGTTCAAACAACCCGAATATCGGATGGTGCAAGGACTTCGCCGAAGAAGCGGAACCGATCGACGTAGAAACCCAAGCCGGTTCTTGCCTGGTTGGGATTCGCACCCCTCAAGGGCTAAAAGTATGAAATCATGTGATTTTAATATGTTGGCGGTTTCCTGGGTCGCAACTCACGCCGGACGCCACGATATGGGTGTCCGTTCGTTTATAAACGTTGGTGAGAATCGGTAAGTCCTATATAGGCCCAGGTCAGACGAGGAAAATCAATGTCTGACGAACGGGTTGAGCGGCGCGCAAAGGCAAAACACTCGGCTAGTAAGCGGGACCCTTTTGGCCGATATAGAGCCCGGGCAGCTTCAACCGGGGGACAGGCTGCCGACCCGAAGTGCATCTTAAGCATGTTTGCTTCAAGACGGATGGCGGGTCGGGGATTTCGCCGGTCTGTTTCGAGACCGTGATCATCGAGTCGGCGCATGTCAGTGGACCATGGTCCGCCTCCCTCGGGGCCGATCCGAATGGCTTTGTGAAAACCCAACACGAGATAAAGGTTAATCATGAGTTTGCGATTTTCAGCGAAGTCTATCCGAGCGCGTCGCGCTTCGGCGCTTTGATCGCTATGGAACCCTCGGAGTTGGATGATGTGTCGGTCCGCGACATGCTGGCCAAAAAGATGAACAGCCCTTACCGTTCGCGCCAATCAGTCGCTGCTTCGCGGCCCCTTTCCGCCGCGGGTGGCGCGGTGGATCAATATGCACACAGGCATGACCGGGCTGGTCCCGACCATCCGCAGCGAAACCTACCGCAACACGCCGATTATCCGGCAGCACGCCTTCATGCCACCCAGTGATCGGGAAATGGCGTTTCTTGATGCATTTCCCGCACCACTCAGAAGGTGATCACATCATCGCCAAACGAAGCTGACATCCACCAAAGATTGTACGAAACAGGGAGAATACCAATGTACACCACTATCAAGGCCCGTCTTCCCAAGACATTGGCCACGACCCGTCGCCTGTTTCTCTCGGTGGCACTGGCCTGTGTCGCAAACCTGTCGCTCGTCAGCCATGCCGCCGCGCAGGACTATGAAAAAATGACGCTCACGTTCGGACATCCCTACAATGAAGCTCATCCTCTGGCGCTTGGGGCGCAACGGTTCGCCGACATCGTGAACGAACGCAGCGGTGGCAACATCACGGTCCAGGTCTTCCCCAACAGCACCATCGGCTCGTCCCGGGAATTGGTCGAAGCGATGCGGATCAATGTTGTCGACATCGCCCTCGTGCCCACGACCAATGTCGCCAGCTTCTATCCGAAACTGGACGTTTTCTATCTGCCGTTTGTCTTTCGGGATCGGTTCCACGCCTATGCGGTCTCTGACGGTGAGGTGGGGCAATCCATGTTCGAAGACATGCGCCAGCAGATCGGCATCCGCACGCTGGCGATGTATGAAAGCGGGTTCCGCACCATCACGACCCGCGACAAGAAGATCGAAAAGCCGGAGGACATGGAAGGCGTGAAATTCCGCGTCATCAATAATCCGCTGAACGTGGCGACGTTTGATGCGCTTGGCGCCAACTCCACCCCGATGCCCCTTTCGGAAGTGTTCACAGGGTTGCAACAGGGAACCGTGGATGGTCAGGACAACCCGATCGGAAATGTCCGAGCCTTTGGTTTTGACAAGGTGCAGGGCAATATCACGCTCTCCAACCACCAGTGGGCGGGCATTATGTTTCTGGTCAATGACGGCAAGTTCGGCGGCTTCAGCACCGACACGCAAGAGCTGCTCACCAGCGTCGCGAAAGAAACTCAGGACTGGGAGCGTGAGGAGATCAACCGCGTCGAAGGCGAACTCTTGGCCGAGATGGAAGCCGACGGAATGGTCGTGACGCATCTGACGCCCGAGCAATCCCAGGCCTTCCAGGACAGGATGTCAGCCGTTTGGGAGGAGTACAGCGACCGTCTGGATGCTGATCTGATCGACGCCGTCGTCAACGCCAGGTAAGCCGGTCCACCGCCCGCTATGAGGATGTCCGAAATGAGTGGTCTGAAAACTCTCATGGATCCCATCGAGAAACTTCTGGCGGCGGCCTGTGTTCTGGCTTTCGCCACGATGCTCGCCCTCGGCGTGCTGACCATCTGGTATCGATTCGTCATCCAGGATTCGTTGTCCTTTCCCGATGAGCTTATCCGGTATCTATTCGTTTGGCTGATTGCGTTGGGTTCGGCGATCGGGCTACGGCGTAACATTCACGCGGCGATCGGCATTTTCATCAAACCGCTGCCCACGCCACTGATGCGGGCTGCGCTCATCTTTTCGTCCGTTTGCGTGATCGTGTTTTTGGCCATCGTGGCGAAGACGGGCTATCGTGCCACGCTGAGCGCGACGACGCAGATTTCCCCGGCCATGCGAATCTCGATGGCCTGGCTCTTTGCGGCTGTGCCTGTCGGTGCGGTCTTTGGAATTCTGTTCACCCTGGAATTGTTGGTTAAACAGGCCATCCAGCCTGCGAGCGAACTGGCCGCCGACGCGCACTGACCCGCCACCGGCGCGCAGAAAAGAAGGACGCGGATCGTGATTATCGCATCCATCTTTGTCACTCTCGTAGGTCTTATGATCCTGCGCGTGCCGATTGCCGTTGCCTTGGGTCTGTCGACCGTGGCGGGCCTGCTCGTCAGCGGGATCAATCTGGAAATCATCGCCCTCAAGCTCGTGGGCTCCAACAACTCCTTCCCGCTGCTGGCGATCCCGTTCTTCATCCTCGCAGGCGAGGTGATGTCGACGGGCGGCATGTCCCGCCGATTAGTGAATTTCGCGCAGTCCCTGGTGGGGCATCTGAGCGGCGGTTTGGGCGCTGTGGCGATCCTGGCATCCAGCTTTTTTGCGGCCTTGTCGGGCTCGAACGCGGCCACCGTGGCAGCCATCGGCGGGGTCATGAACGAACCGATGACCGAAAAGGGATATCGGCCCGCGTTCATCGCGGCCACGATTGCCGCGGCAGGCGTGACCGGCATGATCATCCCGCCGTCGATCCTGCTCATTCTTTATGGCGTCGTGACGGGTGTATCGATCTCGTATCTGTTTTTGGCGGGCTTCCTGCCCGGCATCGTGATCTGCATCAGCATGCTGATTCTGAACTACTTTCTGACCAAGCGCGAACCGCAGATCGAAAGGGTTCCGTTCCAGGGCGGTGGCGCGGTCTGGTCTTCCTTAAAATCCGCCTTCTGGCCGCTGATGATGCCCGTCATCATCCTGACCGGGATCTATGGCGGTATCTTTACGCCGACCGAAGCCGCCATCGTGGCGGTGGCATACGGGCTGCTGGTCGGGCTCGCCTTCCGCGAACTGACGGGCAAAGCACTCTATAACGCGTTCCTCAAGGCGGTGCTGTCGTCCTCGGTTGTGATGTTCATCATGAACAGCGCGCATATCTTTGCCTGGCTTCTGACGATCAACCAAATCCCGCAGGGCGTTTCTCGATATCTGGCGGAAACCGCCACCAACCAGATCGTTTACATCCTGTTCGTCAATATTTTCCTGTTGATCGTTGGATGTATGATGAACGCGGCGGCGGCCATCGTGATCTTCACGTCCATCCTCTACCCGGCGGCGATGAGTTTCGGGATCGATCCGCTGGTCTTCGGGATCATCATGGTGGTGAACCTCTCCATCGGCACGGTCACACCGCCCTTGGGGGTAGATCTCTTCATCGCTTCGGCGATCACCAAGGTCACGATCGAAGACATCGTCAAAAATGTCTGGCCGTTTATCCTGGTCCTGATCTTCGACCTTCTTCTGATCAGCTATTATCCACCGCTTTCCACATTCCTGGTCAACGCCTTCGGATAGGGTGCTGGTTCCGGTCCCCTCTTGAAAAGACAACAAGGAGACGAAAGCAATGTCTGCTGATGAAACCAGCACCCCTTGGACCGATATAAACAGCGGTGTCGTCCGCCACGCCATTCCGGTCGACCAGTTGGGCGAGGCGTCGATCACGCCGGGTGGAAATTTCGAGGCCGGATCCTATGCGTCTTTCACGCTGACCTATACCGCAGGCTTCTATGGCATCGATGATTCCGGCAGCCTGCGCGTCTGTTTCCGCTTTGCTTCCGACCAAAGCTCGCCGCAATTCGACGATCCCAAAGGGGCGAATTACACGACCGTTGAGGCGTCGAATGGGGCGGTGTTGCAGGTCCGTTGGGATCCCAAAGCCAATGTGCGCCCCTGGGACCGCACGCTGTGGATCAAGGTGGTCAAGGGCTATCTGACCGAGGGAGAGACGATCACAATCCGCTTTGGCGTGACCGATCACGGTGGGCCGGGGATGCGGTTGCAGACCTTCTGCGAAGACAGCTTCGAGTTCCGCGTGCTCGCCGACCCGATTGCGACGTTCAACTTCCAGCCTCTGCCCAAACAACCGATGATCGCCATCGTGCCCGGCAGGCCCGAACGCTATATCGCCGTGTTGCCGACCCGGCGCCGCGTGGGCCAGACTTTCGCACTGAAAATGAAAGGCGAAGATACGTGGGGGAACCCGTCCGACCAATGCGACACCATGCTGACGATCGAGGCTGAGGGCCAGATCGACGGGCTGCCAGAGACGGTGACCTTCACCCCCGGCCAACGCGCCACGATCGTCGACGGACTGTCGGTCGCGGCACCAGGCCGGGTCTCCGTCCGGCTGAAGGATGTCTCCGGTGCGGTTGTGGCCCAGTCCAATCCGCTGGTGATCGAAGATACCGATCTGATCCACTTTTGGGGCGATATGCATGGCCAGTCGGAAGAGACGATCGGCACCGGCTCGGCCGATCAGTATTTCAGCTTTGCCCGCGATTTGGCTTTCGTCGATGCCTGCGCCCATCAGGGTAATGACTTTCAGATCACGGACAGCTTCTGGGCCGAATTGAATCGCCTGACCGCCGCGCATGACCGACCCGGCGAATATGTCGCCCTGCCGGGCTATGAATGGTCCGGCAACACGTCGCTGGGGGGCGATCGCAATGTCTATTTCCCCACTGACGACCGGATCATCCGGCGGTCATCCCATGCCTTGATCGAGGGCGGCGATACAGAGGGGACCGACGCGCCGACCTGCGAAGCACTGTTCGAAGATCTGGCGGAAG
>JBCCVK010000166.1:0-5855 GCA_039195495.1 Pseudomonadota bacterium | reverse complement strand
GGAGTTCGAATCTCTCATCACCCACCATGTATGAAAGGCACCGCTTTGGGCGCCGCTGCTTCTTTGTCGAGCAAGGTGATGCTGGCCCATGAAATTCTTGTATTGCGCCATGGAGAAACCGAATGGAATCTTGCCGGGCGCCTGCAGGGCACCCTTGACTCACGGCTGACGCCGAAAGGCCGTCGGCAAGCCCTGGACCAAGGCGCAATCTTGACCGCGTATTCCCGGGGACCCTTTACGTGGTATTGCAGCCCGCAGGGGCGCGCCCGCGCCACTGCCGCACTGGCGCGAACGAATCAGGTGATTTTCGAGGATGCGCGCCTGTCGGAGATCGATCTTGGCGACTGGACCGGAATGACGCGTGGGGAAGTCGCGGCCAGCATGCCGCATCTGTTTGCCGCGAACATGCCGTTGGCCTGGTACGATCATGCGCCGGCGGGGGAAGGGTTTTCCCGTCTGCGTGACCGTTGCGCCGCTTTTTTGGAAGCGCTTTCCGGACCTGCCGTGATCATAACCCATGGGATCACTGGCCGGTTCTTGCGTTGTTTGGCGCTGGGCCGGTCAGTGACGGAGTTTTCGACGATGCAAGATGAACAGGGGGTCGTGTTTCGCATACAGGATGGGAAACAGCAAAAACTGACCTTGCATGGGACATTCGATTTGGGGTAACCGACATTTCAGGCGGATGATGGAGCCTGGCGGATGGAACGCTTCGGTCGTGCCGAATCTTTCGGGGTAAGGAATCGAAGTTTTTCTTTTGCGGTCAATGTGCTGTCGCCGCTTGTTGAGGTGCTTGACAACTCAGGTGAAGCGTAAGGCCGGGTAGCTCAGGGGTAGAGCGGATGGTTTACACCCATCGACAGCGGGGGTTCGAATCCCTCCCTGGCCACCAAAAATCACTCGCTCGACTTACCTTTTCCTCGATGAAGATACGCCCCCGTCATCGGTCTGATCGATCCATCCGGCTGTGTTGCGCCGTCCGATCCGGTCACATCTGTCGAATGCGGGATGAAGACGATGCCTTGCCGAAGGTCCAATAGCTCTATATTTGTGAAAATTCTTTTTCTTATGGAGAGTGCAGGCACTTCTTTATATGCCGGATGAGCTGCGTGCGGTCTGATTCACATGATTGCGAGGCAAGGGATGTCCTTTCGGTTCTGCACGGTTTCCATCGGTCAAGGTCATTGAAGATCGGCGAAAGCCTTGCTCAGCCGTTCCACCGCGTCTTCGATCGTGGTGCGCGGCGCGGCAATGTTGAAACGCAGGAAGTCTTCGCCGCCGGAACCGAAGGTCGGGCCGTGATTTACCGCGATTCGCGCGCCGGTCTGAACCCGGTCGGTGAATTCCCGCCTCGTCATCCCGGTCGCTGAAAAGTCGACCCAAGCCAGATAGGTCGCCTCGAGCGGCATCGAGGCCAGACCCGGGATCGCGTTGACGCCTTCGTCGAAAAGCTTCCGGTTGGCATCGAGATAGGGAAGCAGTCGTTGATCCACCCACTCGGCTCCAGCGGGCGTGTAGGCCGCGGTTGCCATGCGAAGCCCGAAGGAGTTGGGACTTGACCCCAGCCCCGTCATCCGTGCGTTGAATCGGGCGCGCAGAGCCGGGTTTTCGATAATTACGTTGCCGGCATGCGAGCCCGCGATGTTGAAGGTCTTGGTCGCGGCCGTCATCATGATCAAGCGGTCGGTCGCCGACGGAGCCGCAAGGCGCAAGGGGATGTGTTTATGCCCATGGAAGACGAGATCATGGTGAATTTCATCCGATACCAGGATCAGGTCGTGCCGCTTGGCGAAATCGGCGACGCCCTGCAGTTCCTCCCGCGTCCAGACACGGCCGCCCGGATTGTGGGGCGAGCACAGAATGACCATCCGCGCGCTGCCGTCCATCCGCGCATCGTAGGCAGCGAAATCCATCTTGTAACGGCCGCCGTCGTTGATCATCTGGCATTCGATGACGCGCCGGTCGTTGGCTTTGATGACCTTGGCGAAAGCGTGATAGACCGGGGTGAACAGGACCACGCCGTCGCCCGGTTTCGTGAAGGTGTCCACGCACATCGCCGTGCCGTTCACCAGCCCGTGCGTGGTGAATATCCAGTCGGCGTCGATGGTCCAGCCGTGCCGGGTTTTCATCCACCACCGGATTGCGGCTCGGTATTCGCTGTCGTCGCCGAAATAACCGTAAACGCCGTGATCGTACATGGCCTTGACGGCGTCCTGCACGCATTGTGGCGGTTGAAATTCCATGTCGGCCACCCACATGGCGATACCGGTCTCGGGGTTGACGCCATAAAGTGCCTCCATCATGTCCCATTTCATGCACTGGCTGCCGCGCCGGTCGATGGGTATGTCAAAGCTCATGGGGATCCTCCTCGGGTATTGATGGCCAAGCTAGCCATGTGGCGCCCGGGCACAAGGGCGATTGCACCCTTCGTCGCGATAACCTAAATGCGCCCCATGGCCGTTCGACCGATCATATTGCATCCTGATCCGCGTCTGCGGAAGACCGCGCAGGCCGCATTCGACATCAGCGACGAACTGCGTGATCTGGCCGATGACATGCTGGTCACGATGTATGACGCGCCGGGCATCGGTCTGGCCGCGCCGCAGGTGGGCGTCTTGCGGCGTCTGATCGTATTGGATTGCGTGAAAGAGGAACATGCCGCGCCGCGCCCGATCGCGATGGTCAATCCAAAGATCATCTGGTCTTCGGACGAGCGTAATGTCTATGAGGAAGGGTGCCTGTCAATTCCCGAACAATATGCCGAAGTGGATCGTCCCAAGCAGGTCAAGGTGCGCTGGCTGGGGCTGAACGGTGAAGAGCACGAGGAAGAGTTCGACGGGCTCTGGGCAACCTGTGTCCAGCATGAGATCGACCATCTCGATGGAAAGCTGTTCATCGATTATCTCAGACCTCTCAAACGGCAGATGATCACCCGCAAGATGCGGAAACTGAAGCGTGAGCGGGTCCGAGGCCGCACCGCGTGACGCTGCGCATTCGCCTCCATCCCGATCCGATTCTGTGCCGGGTGGCCGACCCCGTACCCGAAGTGGATGAGGCGACCCGGGCCTTGATCGAAGATATGATGGAGGCGATGTATGCCGCACAGGGGCATGGGCTGGCTGCGCCGCAGATCGGCGTATTGCGACGCGTTTTCGTCATGGATGTGGCATGGATGACCGGACCGCCCGCGCCGGTGGTCTTCGTCAACCCGCGGATCTTGCGAATCTCTGAAATCACCGCCGTTCTGGGGGAACGATGCCTGTCGCTTCCGGATCGGCCGGTGAAGATACGCCGGTTCACGGCCGTACAGGTTCGCTGGACGGGCCATCGCGGCACCTCGCACGAGGCGGGGTTCACGGGCTTCGAAGCCGCGTGCATTCAACACGAGATCGATCATCTCGACGGCGTTACGACGCCCGATCGAGTGCAAGAAGGTTAAATGATCCGTCACCGTATTTTCCGGTTCGATCGGCGTCCGCGTCCGCCTGCGGAAACGATCCGGGCCGGTGGGGGCGAAACCAGCCGCACACTGACCGTATCCGGTCCCGGTAACGTCGGTCTTGACCCGCCTCGGGGCGCGGTCAGGCTGTGCTTGATGCCGTTGCACAGGGCGTGCGGGCGATGAAGGTCGTTTTCATGGGCACGCCGGAATTTTCCGTGCCGGTTCTCGAGGCATTGGTCGAGGCGGGGCATCGGATCGTCGCCGTTTACTGCCAGCCGCCGCGGCCGGCCGGGCGCGGCAAGAGGAAACGTTTCTCGCCGGTTCAGCTCCGCGCGCGCGAATTGGGGCTGGAGGTGCGCCATCCCGACAGCTTGAAGTCCGATCGCCAACAGGCCCTGTTTGCGGCGCTGAAGGCGGATGTCGCGGTCGTCGCCGCCTACGGTCTGCTTCTGCCGCAGACCGTTCTGGACGCGCCGCGACACGGATGCCTGAATGTACATGCCTCGCTGTTGCCGCGTTGGCGTGGAGCCGCGCCGATCCAACGCGCGATCATGGCCGGAGATCGGGAAACCGGAATTTGCATCATGCGTATGACGCTTGGTCTCGACGCCGGGCCGGTCCTGCTTCGGGAAAAGACCCCGATCGGTCCCGGGGAAATCGCCGCAGAGTTGCATGATCGCCTGTCCTTGATTGGTGCGGGTCTCATCGGAGAGACGCTTCGCTCGCTGGATCGTCTCGTGGCGGTGCCGCAGTCACCAGACGGTATCGTCTACGCCGCCAAGATCGACAAAGCCGAAACGCAGGTGGATTGGACGAAACCGGCTGAAGCGATAGATCGGCAAATCCGCGGGTTATCCCCTTTTCCGGGGGCCTGGACCATGCTGAGGGGCAGGCGGCTGAAGCTGCTGCGCAGCCGGATGGTCGAGGGCGCGGGAGAGCCCGGGCGGGTGCTGGGCGGATTGCGCATCGCCTGCGGCGGGAATGCTGTCGAGGTGACCGAAATGCAGATCGAAGGCAGGGGAAGACAGCGGGCGGAGGCGTTTTTGCGGGGAACATCGGTGCCCGTCGGCACTGTTTTGGAAAGTCCTCGTACACGATGACGCGGCTTTTTCCAATCTTCGCCGTCTCGCTGTCGCGGCATGAACGCCAAACCGCATATCGACCCGATGTCTCGATATGGCAAGGAAGGACACGCCATATCCTTGATCGGGGCATATGGGGGGCGTGCGGTATCGTGCATGGACTGGCGGTGGCGCCCGGATGGCTTTTTCGGTTCCCGGTGGCCGCGGCGGGCTCTGCCCGGCGGTTCGTGCCGGGGGTATCTGGCTGACGGGGTGGCTTCGCGCCGTTGTTCGAATCAAACTCGGGTGTGTCTCGTTCCGATCATGCGACAGATTGCGTTACATATATCGATCTGGTGGTCCGCGCTCGGACGAATGTGGCGCACCATGGACGAAGCCAATCTTGGCCTGATCGCGGCCGGGATGGGTTTTTTCGGAATGCTGGCCTTGTTTCCCGGTCTTGCCGCCTTGATCGCGATCTGGGGACTCCTGTCCGACCCGGCCGTCATTCGATCGCAGTTGTCGACGCTGGAGGATATTCTGCCTGCCGATATCTATCGTCTGCTGGTCGGTCAGGTCGGTGCACTCTTGTCCGCGCGGCCCGCCGCGCTTGGCTGGGCGACGGCCATGTCCCTGATCGCGGCGCTCTGGTCCACGCGCTTGGGTGTGGCTGCCCTGATCCGGGGGGTGAACGCGGCTTACGGATGTCCCAACCGCAGCGGATTGCAGCGCCAGGTCTCGATTTTGATCCTGACATTCGTATTGATCGGCGTCGTTATCGTCGCTCTGGTCGCGGTCGTCGTCATGCCGGTGGTTCTGTCGTTTTTACCGCCCGGCACCATGATGAACGGAGTGCTGGAATTGGCGCGTTGGCTGGCGGCCCTTACGGTCATGACCCTCGGGCTTGGCCTGGTTTACCGTTATGGACCGAACCGAAAGACGCGGCGAAGACCATGGCTGACGACCGGCGGGGTGCTGGCGGTGACGATATGGGCTGCCGCGTCGTCGGGTTTTTCGATCTATCTGACCAATTTCGGACGCTACAACGAGGTTTACGGATCCATCGGGGCGGCGGTGGCGTTGCTGACGTGGTTTTATCTCGGCGCCTATGTCGTGCTGCTGGGGGCCGCCCTGAATGCCGCGCTGGAGGCTGGGGAAGGGCGGGAAGGGATCGTTCGACGGCCAGGATGAAGATCGGTGCCGCGCGCCCGGCCGCTGGCAGGGATCGGGGGTGACAAAGCCGTTCAAGCTTAGTATTCCATGGTATACATCTTGCCTTGGAGCGTGCGATGCCGGATCCCGCTTTCCTGTTTCCGCCTGGTGTGGAACCGATGGTGTTCTGGTCGTTGGTT
>JBCCVK010000165.1:0-5866 GCA_039195495.1 Pseudomonadota bacterium | reverse complement strand
CATCCGTATGTTTTCTTGGACGGGATCGTGATGAAGCGGTCGTGGGCGGGCGAGACCCGCAACGTGTCCTTGCCAGTCGCCATCGGCGTCACAACCGACGGCTACCGCGAGACCCTGGGCATCATGCAAGGCCCCGAAGATGTGCGGGCGGGCGCCGTAAGCCTCGGGCAGGATCTGCGCCTTACGGTCGGCTTTTGGACACGCTTGGGGATCGGTTCACGGGCAAGGTGATGCGGCAAGGTTTCGGAAAGCCGGCCCGTATCCCCGATCCCGCCCGACAAGAGTGCCATCCGCGCCGGATAAGGTCCCATTACGCCGGATGTCCCATGGCGCGTCTCCAGGGGATGGAAAACCATGTTCGATGGCCTTCCCGCGCATTCGGAAATCGCGGGCGCCGATGCTATGATCGATGTCCAACCTGCGGGATCGAGCAAAGATCGCGCAAGGAGGCGGGCATGTTCTCCATACTGTCCCTGGGCAGTGATCCGGCGCTCATGGAGTCCATGTACGAATTGCGTCACCGGGTTTTCCGGAAGCGCCCGGGATGGAAGGTCGCAAGCCGGAACGGCAGGTGAACGCGACGGTTTCGACATGCCTTCCACGCGCTATCTGGTGCATGTGGAGGGGCATCGGGTCACCGGCTGTGCCCGCGTCATGCCGACGACGGGACCGAACATGCTTCGGGACGTCTTTCCGGCCCCGATGGCGGGCGGATCGGTTCCATGTTCCCGTCGATATGGGGGATCAGCCGCTTCGCGGTCGATACCGCGTCCGGAACCAACGGTTTTCTCGGCCACCTGACCGCTGATCGGGCTGCTGAATTCGCCCTTGCGCGCGGCCTTGGGGGATATGTCGCCGTGACCGACATGCGCGTGGAGCGAATCGCTCCCGTTGGGGGGCAGGGTTGCGACCGTTTTTGGTGATAGGAAATCTCTGTATGAAAGTAAGCGGAATTTAACTAATTGCTTTTATTCACATTTTTCCTGAAACTTCCTTGTTTGCATCGACATGAACGGCGAAGGCCGACCCATCGAGGGAACAATTCATGCAGCCCAATTACGAGTGGATGATAAGTTGCTGTACCGCCCTCCGGTCTTCCATCGGCAAGGAAGAATTGGAACATCATCTTGTATCGTTTCTGCAGCCGGCCGGGTTCAGCGGCTTCACGTTCCTGGAAACGGATGAAGCCGGGATCGATTTCGTCCTTCACAACTGCACCTATTCCAGCAACTGGCCGCAACGTTACTTCGATCAGGATTACGGAGCGATCGATCCGGTCATTCACCGGATGTTCACGGAAACCCAGCCTTACCGCTGGAGCGCGGCGGAATACAAAAAATCAAAGGACAAGAGGGTCGTAGCGTTCTTCAGGGATGCCGAAAATCATGAAATATCTCAAGGGATCTCGGTTCCCATCAAGCGGGGCGGCAAGATTCGCCTCTTCACGGCGATCACCGGCAGCCGCAAGAAGATCATGGGTCAGGATCTCATCACCATGATCAAGCTGATCGCCGAAAACTACAACATGATGTTTCTCGGAATAGAGGAACGCGCCATCAACAGTCTGACGCCCGCCTATACCCCGCGAGAGAAGCAGGCCCTCACCCTGACGGCGCTTGGGGCGACGAGCGGCGAGGCGGCGCGGATTCTCGGCATCTCTCCCAAGACGCTTGAAAAACAACTGCAGCTCGCGCGGGATAAGATGTGGGCGCGCTCACAGGTCGCCGCGACGGCGTTTGCCCTCGATGGGGGGATCATTCATCTCAAAGTTAATACGATCTCCGAATTCAACCGGCCGAGAAAATACCCTATAAGAAGACTGCCCAGGTAACCGGGCCGGCCGGCACGGCAAGACCGATGGTCCCATGACCGGGTTTTCGATATCCGTGCCTGTATGCCGGCAGGACCATCGGTGGAAAGGGTCTTATATATGGTGCCGACGTCAGTGGACATTCACGTGGGAAGGAAACTGCGATATCTGCGGATGATGCGCAATCTCAGCCAGAAAGCGGTGGCCAGCCATCTTGGCCTTTCCTTCCAGCAGATACAAAAATACGAAACGGGCGCCAATCGCATCGCGGCCAGCAGACTGTTCGATCTGGCCGGTTTCTTCGGCGTCTCTCTCACGTTCTTCTTCGAAGATCTGGGCGGCCGACCGGGCGGGATCGATGCGCGGTCGGAGCTGGAAAACCTGCGGATGGTCCGGTATCTGTCGAAGATCAAGAGTCGCAGAATCCGGGGGCGACTCCTGTCCCTGATAAGGGAAATCGCCCATCAGAACGCGACCTGAGCGGTGGTTTCACCGGCGCGCCGCGAAGAAATCCTTCAGCAGCGTTTCGGCCCGCGCCGCGGCGATTCCCGCGTAGATCTCGGGGCGGTGATGGCTTTGCGCATGGTCGAATACGCGCGCGCCGTGGATCACCCCGCCCGACTTGGGATCGTCCGCCCCGTAATAAAGTCTTGCTATCCGTGCCGCCGCCAGGGCCGCGGCGCACATCGCGCAAGGCTCCAGCGTGACATAGATCGCCATCCCCGGCAGCCGCGCGCTGCCGATCGCCGCGCAGGCGGCCCGAAGCGCCAGAAGCTCCGCATGGGCGGTGGGATCGTTCAGCTCCCGCGTTCGGTTGCCCGCCCGCGCCAGCACCGTTCCCCCGCCATCGACGATGACCGCGCCAACGGGCACCTCGCCCCGCTCGCCGGCGGCGCGTGCCTCGGCCAGCGCCAGATCCATATGGCTGCGGAACGGACTCATGACGCAGCCAGACCAAAACGCGGGCGCAAGCGCAACCCGCTTCCCCTTTCCCGCGCAACCCGCTAGAGGCAGGCCATGAGCAGTGCACCACCTTCCGGCAAGCGCATCGCCAAGGTCCTGGCCCGTGTCGGCATCGCCTCCCGCCGCGAGGCGGAGCGGATGATCGCGGCGGGCCGTGTCGCGGTGAACGGTGCGCCGGTCGGCAGTCCGGCGCTGAATGTGGGGGCCGAGGATCTCATCACGGTGGATGGAAAACCCGTCGGTCCCCCGGAGCCGATCCGCCTCTGGCTTTATCACAAGCCGGTGGGCCTGGTGACGACCACACGCGAAGAAAAAGGGCGCGCGACGGTGTTCGATGCGCTGCCCGGGGACATGCCACGGGTGATGTCGGTGGGGCGGCTCGATCTGAATTCCGAAGGGCTGTTGCTGCTGACGAACGACGGCGAGACCAAGAGACGGCTTGAACTGCCCGCGACCGGCTGGGTGCGCCGATATCGCGTGAGGGTGAAGGGACAGCCCACCGACGCGATGCTGGCGCCCCTGCGCAGGGGGATGGTCGTCGACGGTCTGCCGCTGCGGGGCATGGCGGTGAGCGTCGACCGTCAGCAGGGCGCCAATGCCTGGCTGACCGTCAGCTTGCGCGAGGGCAAGAATCGGGAGATCCGGCGGGCGCTGGACAGCGTCGGCCTGGCCGTCAATCGGCTGATCCGCATCTCGTATGGTCCTTTCTCGCTCGGCGGTTTGAAACCCGGCGCGGTGGAGGAGGTCAAGCGGCGTATCCTGCGCGATCAGTTGGGGTCGAAGAACGCACCGTCCTTGGAACGTCCGTCTCGCCGCGATGGTGGAGCGAAAGGATGACGGATACGCGCCTTGCATGGCCTGACGACGCGCATGTGGGAAAGGCGGGCGGACCCGACGCGCCTTCCGAAACCGGTGAGGCCGGCGGCGGCCGCGGTTTCGGGGGCCGGCCCATGTCGGTCCGACATGGCGTTCGGGGCGGAGCGGGCGCTGCTGCCGGGAAGGATTTCAAGAGATGGGTCGTGACCCGCGCGGAACGTTGACGACAGACGGCGGGAACGGCGGTATCACCGCCCGGATCGATGCGGCAAGACGCCGGATCATCGTCCCGTGGCTTGTCCTTGCCTTCGCAGTGACCGCTGCTTGCGATATGATCGATACGCGCGGGCCGGGCGTTCCGGCGCCGCAGCGGGACGCATCCGCGGGCGAGCCGGAAGGGGAGCCCTCTCTTCTCAGTCAGGCTCTGCGCCGCCGATACGCCCAGATGCAGGCGCGCTATCTGGCCGAAGGTTTCCTGCGCATGGACGACGGCGGACCGGACGCGGCTTTCGGCGCGGCGCGGCTTGCACAGAATTTCGAACGTATCGCGCTTTACGACGAATATGTCGTGCAAAACGGCCGCTTCGTGCGGCGCGACACCCCATCCACGCTGCGTCGCTGGGAACAGCCGGTGCGGATGGGCATCGTCCATGGTCCCTCCGTCGATGCAGCGCGACGCGCGGCCAACACCGACGACATCGCGCTTTACGCCAATCGGTTGTCGCGACTGACGGGGCACGACATTCGCCTTGTCGGCGATCGCGTCAACTTTCACATCCTGATCATGAACGTGGATGAATTGCGGAACTCGCCCCCGCTGCTCAAACGGCTGCTGCCGGGTATCGATTCGGCTTCGCTCCGCGAGATCCCGAATCTGTCCGCGAACATCCTATGCGCCGTCTACGCCTATGGCGGCGCCGATGCGCCGAGCCGCTATCGGCAGGCGCTTGTCGTGATCCGGGCCGAACATCCCGACAGGCTTCGCCGGTCCTGCATCCATGAGGAACTGGCCCAGGGCCTTGGCCTCGTCAACGACAGTCCCGGCGCCCGGCCCTCGATATTCAATGACGATGAGGAATTCGGATTGCTGACCACGCATGATGAGATGCTGCTGAAAATCCTCTATGATCGCCGTCTCCGGCCCGGCATGACCCCTGCCGAAGCGCGCGACATCGTCAGGATGATCGCGACGGAACTGACGGATGGCACGAGCTGAGTTTTGAAAAGCGCCGCCGCGCCGGTCGCGCCGCGTGACATCCGGCGAGAGTTGGACCCGCCGACGGGCAGGACCGGGCTTCGGCCCAGGCGCCCGAAGCCGTGCCCCATCGCTTTGCCCGTGAACCGAGCTTCAAGCGCGGTCAAGGAAATGGCGGCCTGGCGCGGCCCCCTGTTCGGGCTTTGCGGCACGCCCCCGCACATCCCGGGCGGCGCATGTCGAAAGACACGCCGGAGGTTTCCGGCCCGCCGATGCCCGGGGAACATGCGCCGGAATCGCCGCTGCATGCACCGGGCGTCGGCCCGCCTTTTCGTGTACCGGAACGGATTTCCGGGATTTCATGGTTTCTGGGCCTCCGTGGGACTTTTCGATATTATCGGTGGGAGCATTCGTTGGCTAAGGTTCAGCGACTTGAACGACGTTGTCCGCAAAGCAGACAGATACACCGTAACACTTCGAAGTTGAGGCAGATGGCAGCAGTTGCAGGCCGAAAAACTCACATACAATTTTAACGTCTATTGCGTCTCACAGTGTGAGCGAGACAGTGCCCTGTGACTTTGATGATCAAAATCGCTTTTTAGGCTAGTTATTTCGAGTACGGAGCTATAAAGATCTAAAAAAAGATCCGGGAGCAGACAATGAGTGGAAGAAGAGCGGAACCCTTGCGCTCTGAGGTAGAGCCGCCAACCTTACCGAAGGTAGTTGGAGGATTCTCGACTATACTAGCAGATCCGCCATGGCGTTTCACCAATCGAACTGGCAAAGTGGCACCAGAACATCGTCGTCTTGATCGTTATTCGACTATGGGTCTTAAGGCAATCAAAGCTCTTTCCGTTTCAGATGTTTGCGCAAAGGACGCGCACCTTTATTTGTGGGTTCCCAACGCTCTTCTGCCGGATGGTCTTTCTGTAATGGAAGCATGGGGATTCCGTTATGTGTCGAACATCATATGGGCAAAGCGTCGCAAAGACGGTGGACCTGATGGTCGCGGCGTTGGCTTTTACTTCCGTAACGTTACGGAGGTGCTGCTGTTTGGTGTCAAAGGATCGATGCGAACACTT
>JBCCVK010000164.1:0-5867 GCA_039195495.1 Pseudomonadota bacterium | reverse complement strand
GATTCGAACCCCCGACCCCTTGATTCGTAGTCAAGTACTCTATCCAGCTGAGCTACCAGCGCGTGAGGTGGGGATTTAGCGATCCCGTCTGAGCAATGCAAGGGTCTTTCTCAGGAAAGCGTCACGTTGAATGCATCAGCGCTCTTGGGTAGGCAGATGCAAAAGCAGGTCCCCTGGGGGCCGGTGCTTTGCAATTTCAACCGACCGCCATGGCCGCGCACCAGTTCGGCGGCAATGGCCAAACCAAGACCGGTGCCTTCCCTGCGCGTACCACCCTGAAACGGCTGGAAAAGATATTTTTGCGCTTTGGCCGGCAGACCGGGACCGGTATCCGCCACGCTTATGTTCCAGTATTCCGGATGATCCTCGGCCTTGAGAGTGATGATACCGGATTTCCCGGTTGTTGCGATGGCTTGGCGGGCGTTGCGCGTCAGATTGGAAAGGATACGGTAGAGTTGCTCACCGTCGGCACGTATGGTCATGCCCCGCGGCACATCTTGGAGGATGCGCACGGACGCCTCGCCGATGGCCAGTTTCTCGCCCTCGGCCACATCGTCGATCAACCTGTCAAGCGGCAGCATCGTCAACGCCGGAGGTGCTTCTTCGGCCTTGCCGAAAGCCAGTGTGGATTCGGTCAGGTTCACTGCGCGGCTGAGC
Organism: Pseudomonadota bacterium; assembly: GCA_039195495.1. Taxonomy (GTDB): domain Bacteria; phylum Pseudomonadota; class Alphaproteobacteria; order Rhodobacterales; family Rhodobacteraceae; genus JBCCVK01. Next base: position 5,210 of record JBCCVK010000164.1, on the reverse strand, counting down.
GAATTGATCAGCTTTGGGACCACACGCCGAACCGCGGGATCCTCGCTGGCTTCCACCCGATCGGCAAAAAGCGTCGCCGTGGTCAAGATATTGCGCAGATCATGACTGATCTTGGCCACTGCACCGCCAAGTTGCGCCAGACGCTCTTTTTGACGTAAGGCGCCGGTCAATTGGGTCTGCATCGTCTGTAGCGCGTCTTCAGCCTTGCGCAGTTCCAAAACCGAGGCGTTGGGTTGGATAATCCGCCGCGCGTCCTCTGGCGCCGCCGCGTAGCGGGTGATCTGATCGACCACGCGCGCGATGGGTTTCACCAGGATCACGCGTACGGCCAGAAACAGAAGCGCCGCCGTCACGATCGAGATGAAGGCCGAGAGAAAAAAAATGTTGATGCCATATTCCAGCATCGCCTTGCGCAGCGGTCCGGTGGGCATGGTGATCTCAATCAGCAGCCCGGCTTGCCGGACCGGATTCCCGATCACCCTAATTACACGCGGCTCGGTGTCGACCAGACATCGCAACGCGTCGCCGATCAGCCCCCATGGAGTGGGATCGCGCAAATCGAAATTTTCATAGATCGGTCCGGGTATTTCCGAGGACAGCATCAACTGACGCATTGCGTCCCGGCGCAACACCACGTTGAATATGCCCGCCGTTTCCAACAACTCGGCCTCGATCGCGGGATCGATCATGTCTTCGGCAAGAATCGCCAACGAGGCGATTTGTGCCCGTTCAAGCCGACTGAGTAGATAATCCTCCCGAAAACGGGCGATCGAAGGCACGAAGATCAGGATCTCGGCCAGCATGACGAACAGAATCGTCAGAAGCAGAAAACGACCGGAAAGGGTCTTAAAAAACATTGTCGTCCTTCAAAGGCGGTCAAGGCACCCAGCGTTGCACCAATCCAACCGCGCGTTTCACCATCGGATTATCAAACAGCTTGGGAGAGAAGTAGGCCCCAGCCACCCGTTTGTTGATCTCGCCCAGCGTTGGATAGGGCACGACCATGTTGGCCATCGCCCTCATCTTCAACTTGTTAGCAATGGCAAGGGACCAGATGCCAATCAATTCTCCGGCTTGCGGACCAACGATGGTCGCGCCGACCGGACGGCCCTTATGGATCATGATCTTCGCAAAACCCCTGGTTCTGCCTTCCGCTATGGCGCGGTCGTTGTGTGCGAAGTTGAAACGGACGACCTTGGAAGCGGATCCGTGCTGCGCATATGACCCAGTTTCCGTCAAGCCGACCTGCGCCAACTCCGGGTCGGTATAGATGACCCGCGGGATATGATCCGTGCGCTGCTTGGCAGGCAGGCCGAACAGCACGGAGCGGATAACGATCCCTGCATGATAGCCTGCGACATGGGTGAATCGCGGCCCGCCTGCCGCATCGCCGATGGCGTAGATCCGGCGATTTGTGGTTCTCAGGCCGGCGTCGACCGTGATCGCATCGTCATAGGCCACACCGGCCGCATTCAGGTTCAACCCGTCGATGTTGGCCTTGCGCCCCGCCGCGATCAGCAGATGCGTTCCCCGGAAAATACGGCCGTCCCTGGCATGGACCGCGATGGCGCCGATTTCGCCACCGACCTTTGCGATCCTGGTTTCTTCGGCGATCTCCACGCCTTCGGCACGCAGTCCGGCCAGCACGACGGCGGCGGCTTCGGGATCCTCTACGCTCATCGCCTTCATGCTTTCGAGCATGGTGACCTTCGCACCGAGGCGGATATGCGCCTGTGCCATTTCCACACCAACGGGACCACCGCCGATGATGATCAGATGTTCTGGCCTCTCGCGCAAATCGAAGATCGTTTCATTGGTTTCGTGGGGCACCTCTCCGAGACCGGGGATGGGTGGTACAAAGGCGGACGCGCCCGTGGCGATCACGAAGCGGCGCGACCGGATGACCGTATCACCCGCCTGCACCTCGGTTCTCGAGATGAACGTGCCGTATTTCCGCAAGACCCGGACGCCTAGCCCCTCGAACCGCTCCTGACTGTCGACGGGGGCGATCGCATCGATCACCGCGCGGATGCGGTCATTGACCGCCGCGTAAGACACTTCGGGCATCACCGGGGATACACCATATGTTCCGCCGGTGCGCATCGCATGCGCCTGCTTTCCGGCCGCGAGCAGCGTCTTCGATGGTACGCATCCAAAATTCAGACAATCGCCGCCCATCTTACCGCCTTCCAGCAGGATGACCCTGGCACCCATCTGCGCCGCTCCGGCCGCAAAGCTCAATCCACCCGAACCGGCGCCGATGACGCAAACATCCGTCCCGATATGTTTCATGGGATCATAATCCCTTTCTACCCCGCAGCGTCTTCAGGGCAACGGGCAAGAGAGCCAGGCAGCACAGGCCCAGGATCGGCAGGAAAATATGGGGCGTGAAAATGATGCCCAGATCAGGGGTTTCGTTTTGCGCGAAGACGTCGCCAAGACCAGCGCCGATCGAAGTGTAGATGATCGCGCCGGGAATGATACCGAAAAAGGTCGAGATCACGAAACGATGCACCGGCACGCCGAGAAAGGAAGGAACCAGATTGGCGAGGAAGAAGGGAACGGCGGGAATCAGGCGGATCAGAAACAGCATCGACCATTGATTTGCATCGATTCCTTCCCTGATTTTCCTCACCATGCCTTCCGATCCTTCCAGCTTTTCCCGAAGGCTCGTCCCGATCCCCCAACGGGCGGCGAGAAAGATCAGTGTCGCGCCGATGGTCGCGGCCGTGACGTTGAACAACGTTCCCGGGAACGTTGCGAACAGAAAGCCCCCGGCAAGCGTGGCGATGGTGGCCCCGGGCAACGACAAGGCGACGATCGCCGCATAAACCGCGATGAAACCGAGAACGGTCAGGAAATAATTGGCGTCGCGAAAATCGATCAACGCCATGCGGTTCTCGCGCAGAGCGTCGAACGACAGATGATCACGCAGCGTGAACGCACCGATCAGCGCGACAACGAGGATAAGAAGCAAAGGCAGCCCGCGCATCAAATCAGACTTTGCATTTCGAATAGCACCGGAAGACATAGGGACGGTCCCACTGTTGAATGGTTTTACCTTTCTGCAAGGACAATGCGTTTTTCGCCACGCACGCAACAGACCTTTCACGCGCGGTTGATCAATGGTGAAACCGACACGGCCTCCCTGGGCAGCGCAGGCGATGGTTCATGCCGCCCGCATACTGGAACGGGGTGAACGCCTCAGTCGCCGGACGTGGGTGCGATCTCTTCCGGTGGGCGCCGCGCATCAGGCGCGGATTGCGGAAATTGCGAGATCGCCGGCGTTAATGCGCAGATTCGCCGCGTTTCATCGGTCAGGTCGGTATCCGTGCCGACGGCCGCCAGAGAAGACCCCAGGCGCTGCAAGACGGCACAGGTTCGGTCGATCGTATCTTGTGAGCCCGCGGCATCCGCGATTTCCGACAAGCCCTGCGCGGTTTCGTTCAAGGTTTCAGAAATTTGCGCGCGCAAGGTATCCGTGGCGGCGTCCGCCTTGGCGGCACGGGCACGCTCGCTGGAAACGACCGCTTCAGCCTGGGCGAGTCGGTCGCGCGCAACGGCCAGCGCAACCTCCTGTTCTTGCCGCAATTCCTCTTCGTCGGCCGCTTGTGAACGCAGAGCGTCCATGCGCGCCTGATGGTGTCGGGCGACGGTGCCTTGCCCGGTCGTTTCGAAGATCCAGTCTGACCCCGCCAGAAAAACGCGTTCGCTGGTAAGCGCCAACCAAGAAGCGATCAGGGAAATGCCCAGCAAAAGCCAGGACAAACGCCGCAACAGGAACCTCAGGACACGCCATGGCCAAAACAAGATACGCAATCCGCTCATGGGCGATCTCCAGAATTTCGTTTCAAGACCGGTTTCAAAAATCCACGGTCACGCCGGGAAGCCGCAGCGCTTTTATCAGATCGCGGACTTCCTGCCGGGCGGCGACATTGGACAGGTTCAACTGATGGATACCGATGTCCTTCAGGTCAAGCAGCGTAAGCCCACGAGGGAACAATTCGCGGAAGATCACCCGCTCGCTGAAGCCGGGCGCTATACGGAAGCCGATGCGTTTTGAAAGCTCGTTCAGGGCGTCACCGACCTTTTTCTTGTTATGCATGTATTGCGCGCCGAGCCGGTTGCGCAGGACAAGCCAGTCGATCGGAGGGAGTTCAGCCTGCGACCGCAACTGGCGCGCGTTCCAAACCATTTCGGAATAAATGGACGGGCCCAGGATTTGACCGTTGTCCGGATCAAGTCGCGCGAGAAGATCAAAATCGATGAAACTGTCGTTCAAGGGGGTAATGAGGGTGTCGGCCAGGGAATGCGCCACTTGGCTAAGCCGGGTGTGCGATCCCGGACAATCGATCAGGACAAAATCGAAATCCTCTTCCATCTGCGCCACGGTGGTGGAAAGGCGGACATCATAGATATTCTCACCCGGCGACAATCGGGTTTCGTCGACTCGCACCAATTCCGTCAGAACCGGACTTTTGAGATCGAGATCATGGCGCTGGGCATTGGTGAGGCGGTTCTCGATGTAACGGCTGAATGTGCGTTGACGCAGATCCAGATCCATGACTCCGACCCGGAATTCCATTCGCGCCAAGGCCGTGGCCACGTGCATCAAGACGGTGGATTTACCCGAGCCGCCCTTTTCGTTGCCGGAGACGATAATATGCGCCACTGTTTCGCTTTGACCTCTTTATATGCGGATTTTCCACCCTGCGTGCACTATATGCTGATCCATGAAGCAAGAAAAGCGCCCGCACGTCCCGATCGGGTCGGCGCGGCCGCAGGGCGTTCCGCCCACGCGCGGTCATGCCCGACGCGTTGCGGCGACCGGTTCGCGCGACCCGAAGAACGGACGATTGACCGCTTGTCGGCCCCGGCGGCGATGGAGGAACATACCCCCCGTCAGCCGGACTGCCGGGGAAACGCGGCCACGGTTTCGGTGCGCCTTCTGGGAAATGCCGATCGTGTCGGGGCTTGTTTGGTCAAGGTGGGTTTCGCCTTTGTCCATCCCCGGCATTTGCGGACCGAAGAAATCACGCCGGCAGACCACGATGGCATATCGCACATTCGCAGGTGCTTCAAAGGATCGGAAAGAGCGAAGGACGCGTACGGAAACACCGCCCGAGCCGGGCAACGTCCACGCTTGCTCAGGGCGGTCTTAGAAACCCAGACCTTGATATTTCTTCTTGAACTTCGACACGCGGCCACCG
>JBCCVK010000163.1:0-5874 GCA_039195495.1 Pseudomonadota bacterium | reverse complement strand
TTCTGATGACGATCCTCGGGGGGGCGGGCACCTTGATCGGTCCGATCCTGGGTGCCGGTTTCATCAAGTATTTCGAGAACATCTTCTCCAAGATCAACGACAACATTCTGCATCAATGGTTCGCCTTCATGCCCGACGGCATCGAGGATGCGATGGTCTTTCTCATCCATCCCTTCATGGGCAAGGGCTGGCATCTGACGCTGGGGCTGTTGTTCATGCTGGTCGTCATCTTTCTGCCCGGCGGTCTCGTGGAAGGCGGTCAGCGCCTGGTCCGTCTCTTCGGCGGCGGAAGGAAGGGGGCCGCTCGTGACGGCACCCCCGAAACCAATCCTGCGGAATAGGGGGCGGATCGATGGGTGTTCTCGAAGTCAAGGGGGTCGGCAAGAACTTCGGCGGCCTGAAGGCGTTGCATGACGTCAACCTGAGCGTAAAGGAAAATTCGGTCCATGCCATCATCGGACCGAATGGGGCCGGAAAGTCCACGCTGTTGAATTGCCTGGTGGGAAAATTGATCCCGGATACCGGTTCGGTGACCTTTCAAGGCGAAAGCGTTCTGGGTCGCAAACCCCACGAAATCAACCAGATGGGTATCAGCCGCGTGTTTCAGACGCCCGAGATCTTCGGCGATCTGACGGTGATGGAGAACATGCTGATCCCCTGCTTCGCCAAGCGCGACGGTGCGTTCGAACTCAACGCACTCGCTTCCGTGACCGGTCAGAAGGCGATCATCACACATGCCGAGCATGTGCTGGAGGATATGAACATGGCCGACAAGCGCCATATGCCTGCCTCCGCGATGAGCCGCGGCGACAAGCGACGCCTCGAGATCGGAATGTGCCTGGCGCAGGAGCCGAAACTTCTGCTGCTGGACGAGCCGACGGCGGGAATGGCGCGCGCCGACACCAACGACACCATCGACCTGCTCAAACGGATCAAGGAGGAACGCGACATCACCATCACGATCATCGAACACGACATGCATGTCGTGTTCTCGCTGGCACAGCGCATCACCGTGTTGGCCCAGGGTACGCCATTGGTCGAGGAAACGCCGGAGAACATCAAAGGCCATCCGAAAGTGCGCGAGGCATATCTGGGCGAGGCGCAGGTATAGGGAGTCAGATCGATGAACCAACCCTTCAATCGGAACGCCAATCACGCCTCAACGGCCGCGGCCTATCTCTCGGTACACAGGATCGAGGCATATTATGGCGAAAGCTACATCGTGCAGGATGTCAGTTTCAACGTGCATGAAAGCGAGATCCTGGCGCTGCTGGGTCGCAACGGTGCGGGCAAGACCTCGACCTTGCGCACCATCGCGCGCGTGGGCAGCCCGCAACTGCGGCATGGCGAAATCTGGCTGGACCATCAACCGCTGCATAAAATGAACAGCCATCAGGCGGCGCAGTCGGGAATTGCCCTGGTGCCCGAGGATCGCCGCATCATCGCCGGTCTGACGGTCGAGGAGAATTTGCAACTGGCTCAGATCGCTCCGCCCGTCGGCTGGTCGCTCGAACGTGTCTACGAACTGTTCCCGCGTCTCGGCGAGCGCCGTAAACAGGAAGGTATGACGCTGTCGGGCGGCGAACAGCAGATGCTGTCCATCGCCCGCGCGCTCTGCCGTGACATCAAGGTATTGCTGCTGGACGAGCCTTACGAGGGTTTGGCACCCGTCATCGTACAGGAAATCGCCAAGACTCTGCGCGTGATTCGCGATCAAGGGATCACCACGATCATCGTAGAACAGAACGCCGTCGCCGCCCTGGGGCTGGCCGACAGGGCCCTGATCTTGGACACCGGCACGGTCGTCTATGACGGGTCGGCGCAGGAAGTGTTGGACAACGCGGAACTGCGCGCCGAATACCTTGCGATCTGACACGTTTCCCGACTTTGTTCGGGATGATGGTATCATGTCCGCGGCGCGCAGCCCCCGGACATACCGAGAAGAGAAAGACCGGCCATGCCGGAGACCGCCGACAGAACTTGTCCGTCCAGCGACGGATTCGCCGGCGGGCTCCATGTCGACGAAGCCGGATACGAAGAGATATACGCAGCCTCGATCGCCGATCCGGAAAGTTCTGGGCCGAACCTGCCGTCGTCGACGGTTTGATCGAAAACCGCATGAATCGCGGCCGCGCCCTCATCCGGGGTGAGGATCCTCGTGCCCGTCGCCTCTCTGCCGGGTCGGCGCCTTCGGGCGCTCGCCTTTGCGGCGGGAAATCGATTCCGCGTGGGTGGAATGGCCCTTCCGGCGCTTTTCACTCACGGACCACTCGCGTATAACCTCGTCACGTTTAATCGGAAAAGCCTGCGCCAGACGGGCGGCGAGACCAATCGAGGAACCGCATGACGAAGAAACCGCATGACACCGACGTGGCGTTCATTCAGGCTTTGGCCGAATTGCTTCGGGAAAACGACCTGACCGAGCTGGAGGTGCGCCGCAACTACGGCGAAGACGACAGTCTCAAGGTGCGTGTTTCACGTGCCGCGGAGGTCGCGCCTCCGGTCCCTCAGCCGCCTGTCCCGGTCGCGTCGCCAGCGAGCGCGCCATCGCCTGCCGCGATCGAGGATCCTGCCCAACACCCGGGTGTGGTGACCTCGCCAATGGTGGGGACCGCCTATTTGCAGCCCGAGCCAGGCACGGCCCCCTACGTCTCGATCGGCGACAAGGTCAGCGAAGGCCAGACGCTGATGATCATCGAAGCGATGAAGACGATGAATCAGATCCCCGCGCCACATGCGGGTTCGGTCAAACGCATCCTGATCGACGATGGCGTGCCGGTGGAATATGGCGCACCGTTGATGATCATCGAATAGCGGGCTCTGCAATGTTCGAAAAAATTCTAATCGCCAATCGTGGCGAAATCGCGCTTCGCGTCGTTCGCGCCTGTCATGAGATGGGCATCGCCAGTGTCGCCGTGCATTCGACCGCGGACAGCGATGCGATGCATGTGCGCATGGCGGACGAGGCGATCTGTATCGGTCCGTCCTCATCGGCGCAATCCTATCTTTCGATCCCCGCGATCATTTCGGCCTGCGAGATCACGGGGGCCCAGGCCGTCCATCCGGGTTACGGCTTTCTGTCCGAAAATCAGAATTTCGTACGGATCCTCGAAGATCACGACATTACGTTCATCGGCCCTTCGTCCAAGCATATCCAGGTCATGGGCGACAAGATCGCGGCCAAGGAAACGATGAAGAACCTCGGTGTTCCCTGCGTGCCCGGCTCTGACGGCGGTGTGCCGGACTTGGAAACCGCGCGCAAGATCGCCGCCGCGATCGGATATCCCGTCATCGTGAAGGCCACGGCCGGCGGTGGTGGACGCGGTATGAAGCTTGCCGGAACCGCGGAGGCGCTGGATCACGCTTTCCGCATGGCGCGTTCCGAAGCCAAAGCCGCCTTCGGCAACGACGAGGTATATATCGAAAAATATCTGCGGCGTCCGCGTCATATCGAAATTCAAATCTTCGGTGACGGCAGGGGCAATGCGGTACATTTGGGCGAACGCGACTGCTCGCTGCAACGCCGCCATCAGAAAGTCTTCGAAGAATCCCCGGGTCCTTCCATCGACAATCGAACGCGCTCGCGGATCGGCAAACTCTGCGCCGACGCCGTCGCCCGGATCGGTTATGCCGGGGCGGGCACCGTCGAGTTTCTCTATGAAGACGGCGCATTTTACTTCATCGAGATGAACACGCGTCTTCAGGTGGAACACCCCGTCACCGAAAGCGTCTTCGGTGTCGATCTGGTCCGCGAGCAGATTCGGGTGGCGGCCGGGTTGCCGATGTCTTTCGAACAGGAAGATTTGGCGATCGACGGTCATGCCATCGAGGTGCGTATCAATGCCGAACGCCTGCCGACCTTCACGCCCTGCCCGGGCAAGATCACCCAGTATCACGCCCCGGGCGGGTTGGGGGTGCGGATGGACTCGGCCCTTTACGATGGGTATTCCATCCCGCCCTATTACGACAGTCTGATCGGCAAGCTGATCGTGCATGGCCGCGACCGGCCGGAAGCCCTGGCACGCCTGAACCGGGCGTTGGGAGAACTGATCGTGGATGGCGTCGACAGTACCATTCCGTTGTTCCACGCCCTGTTGCAGGAACCCGACATCCTTTCGGGAAACTATAATATCCATTGGCTTGAAAAATGGCTGGAAACCAATCTGAGTTGAGAACTGGCCCCGGTCCTTCCGACGGGTATGGGTGAGATGGCGTGATCCCCCCGGTCGCGTCCGAACGCCCGCATTTGACGGCCGAACTGCTGCTGCACGCCTATGCCGGTGGCGTTTTCCCGATGGCCGAAGGGCGCGATGTTCCGGATATATTCTGGGTCGATCCCAAGCGCCGCGGGATATTTCCGATGGATGGTTTCCATATGTCGCGCAGTCTCATGCGTCGTATGAAATCCATGTCATACCAGGTCCGGATAAACACCGATTTTCATGGCGTTGTCGCGGCTTGCGCGGATCGAGAGGAAACCTGGATCAATGATACGATTTTCGATCTCTATGCCCAACTGCACGATCGGGGTTTCGCGCATAGTCAGGAGATCTGGGACGATGATGAACTGATCGGCGGCGTCTACGGGGTGACCCTTGGGGGTGCCTTCTTCGGGGAAAGCATGTTTTCGCGCCGCACGGACGCTTCCAAGATCGCTCTTGCGTATTTGATGTCGCGGCTGCGGTTTGGAGGCTTCGCTTTGTTCGACGCGCAATTTCTGACGCCGCATCTGGCCTCCCTGGGAGCGGTGGAGATATCTCGCGCTTCCTACCGCAGTCGTCTGGCGAAGGCATTGCGGATCAAGGCCGATTTCCTGGCTCAGCCGCTGTCGGCGGCGCCCTCCGGGATCATACAGCGCAACACCCACACATCGTAGCGGTGATGATCCAGCGCGTTCAGCGCTGGCGAGGTCGCCACCATCCAGCCGTTGAAAAGCTCGGACCCACCCGATCTGCCCTCGATGGTAAGCCGCGCGAAAGCCTCCGAGGATGGATCATCCTGAGGATAGCGGCATTCCCAAAGCGTGACTTTCAGCCCCCCGGTTTCGAACCAGCCGCCATTGGGCACCTCCACATCCTGCGACGCGCCGGCAACCTTGTCGAGCACGCGCAAAACACCGCCCGGCGCATGGGTGACGGGTTGGCTCGACGCCATCGGCGCCGCAAGCGCCAGCGTCAGGGAAATGATGAACGCCGTGCGGGTCATTCGTCTGTCGAGCGACCGGAAACGAATTTCAACAGCAGTGAAATCAGGGACACCGCGCTTTGCGTGTCCTCGATCTCGGCCCCTTCGCCGAGGGCGAAGGGGGAACCGCCAGGAACCAATTCAATGAAATTACCCCCCAGCAATCCTTCGGATGCCACGACCACAGAACTGTCGTCCGGCAGTTCGATGTCTTCATCGATCGCGAAGACGGCATCCGCGCGAAACGTCTGCGGATTCAGATCAAGCGCCGTTACGGTCCCGACCTTCACGCCCGCCAACCGCACGTCCGTGCCGACCGAAACGCCCTCGGCCGAGCGGAACGAGGCACGCAGATCGTAAGTGCCGTCGTTTCCGGACATGCCGGTCGTCCGCGCGGCATAAATGAAGAAGCCGGCGGCAATGGCCAGGACCGCCCCGCCAACCATCGCTTCGGTGGTGTTGCCGGCCATGTCAGTCTGGCCGCCAGGCTTCGTAATCGGATCGCGACATCGGGGTCCGGTGCCGAATCGAACCCGGAGGAGCATAGGCCAGAACCGTGCCGGTCAGATTTTCCTCATGGGGCTTTTCCCATGACTTGTTCTTCGGCGGTGCTTTGGTCGGCGGCTGATCCCAGGTATGGTGCAGCCAGCCATGCCATTCGGGGGCAACACGGCTGGCCTCGGCCTCGCC
>JBCCVK010000162.1:0-5911 GCA_039195495.1 Pseudomonadota bacterium | reverse complement strand
TTCATGCGTTCGCGACAGATTTGCTCGATGATAAAACAGTCCGGCGCTTTGATGTCCTCGAGATTGATCGCACCGAAAGTCGGCTCGAGTGCGCACACGATCTTGGCCAGTTTCTCGGGATCCGTCTCGTCGAGTTCGATATCGAAGCAATCGATGTTGGCGAACTTCTTGAACAGAACCGCCTTGCCTTCCATCACGGGTTTCGCGGCCAGCGCGCCGATGTTTCCCAAACCGAGCACCGCCGTACCGTTTGAAACGACCGCGACCAGATTGCCCCGTGCCGTGTATTTGCGGGCGGTCTGCGCATCGGATTTGATCTCGAGACAGGCCTCGGCAACGCCGGGTGAATACGCGCGGGCCAGATCGCGCCCGTTGGCGAGCGGCTTGGTCGCCCGGATCTCCAGTTTGCCGGCCCTGGGGCAGGCGTGATACTCCAATGCGGCTTGCCGCGCCGCCTCGTGCCGTGAGTCTGACATGTTCTCCCTAATCCTGATCCAGTGTTAAATTATCCATGTTGCCTGCGGAAGGCTCAAGTGGCGCGCATTCTCTTGCAAATCGTCGCGGTAATCGACACTCTTGTTCAAACGAAAGGACTGCGCGTGTCAGAAATTCGCGCCGAGATGCGCCTGCCCACCCGGGATGTGCGTGATGACATTCCCTTCTTCACCAAAGTGTTGAAGATGCGCCTGGACATGATCTATCCGGCCGACGATCCCTGCGTGGCCGTCTTCTCGGGGCATGGGCTGCGGGTGCGCGTCGACGCCGCCGCCGAAGAGGCGCCCGGTACGCTGCGTCTGCTGACCGACCGGCCCGATTCGATCGCCGGCGGAAAGCGGTTTCTGACCGCCCCGAACGGAACGCGCGTAGAAATCGACGAATTGCACCCGCCGCTGGTCCTTCCGGAAACGCGGCACGCATTCGTCATACGCCGCCTGGCGGATGAGGCGCCCTGGATCATAGGCCGCGCGGGCATGCATTACCGCGATCTGATCCCCGACAGACTCGGTGGATCGATCATCGCCAGTCATATTCGCATCCCCGATGGCGGACCGGTTCCGGACGTGGTGCATTATCACACGGTCGGATTTCAGTTGATCTTCTGCTATCGGGGCTGGGTCGAGCTCGTCTATGAAGATCAGGGGGAGCCTTTTCGGCTCCATGCGGGCGATTGCGTCACGCAACCGCCGGAGATACGTCATCGCGTGCTGTTTGCCAGCGACGATATCGAGGTCATCGAAATCGGCGTGCCGGCACGGCACATCACCACCATCGATCACGACATGACGTTGCCGACCCCCCATTATCGCCCCGAGCGCGCGTTTCGCGGTCAGAGATTCGTGCATCACAAGGCGGCGGAAGCGGAATGGAGGCGTCACCGGCTCCCCGGTTATGTCAGCCGCGAAGCGGCGATCGCCGCGAATACGAAAAATGTCGCCGAGGTCCGGGTGGTGAAGCGCGGGACGGGCGATCCGGTATGGACCTGCCATGACGCCGACATCCTTTTCACCTTCGTGCTGCAAGGCGGCATGGTCATCGAGGGTGAGGGAGAGGCGCCCTGCGCATTGGAAGCCGGGGACGCATTCGTAATCCCCCCCGGCATGTTCACACGTTATTGCCAGTCCGACGAAGCGCTCGAACTGCTTGAGGTCAGCTTGCCGGGCGTATTCGCCACCCGAGGACTGCATTCCGAAACCCGCGACGGAATACGCGCGATGACCGACTGGAACCCCGGATGACCGATTTGCTCGAAGCCGCGACAAAGGTGCGACTGAATGCGCACGCGCCCTATTCGAAATTCATGGTCGGGGCGGCTTTGCGTACCCGGACGGGGCGGATCTTCGTGGGCTGCAACGTCGAGAATGTCGCCTATCCTGAAGGCACCTGCGCCGAAGCAGGGGCGATCGCGGCGATGTGCGCCGCGGGCGAGCGCGAAATTGTCGAGGTGCTCGTCGTGGCCGACAGCCCGGTTCCCGTTTCACCCTGTGGTGGATGCCGGCAGAAGCTGGCGGAATTCGCCGGAGAGGAGGTGGAGATCGTGATGGCAAATCTCGACGGCGCCCGGAAGACGGCGAGGATTTCGGAACTGCTTCCCGCGGCGTTCGACGACAAGCAGTTGAACCCGGGTTAGCGGCCATGGACGCACGGCAGATCATCGCCAAGGTGCGCAGCGCCCGTTCCCTGGACCACGCCGAAATCGACTGGTTCGCCAAGGGCCTCGCCTCGGGCCTCGTGACCGATGCGCAGGCGGGAGCGTTCGCGATGGCGGTTTGCCTGAATGGGCTGGGGGAACCGGGGCGCGTTGCCTTGACCGAAGCCATGCGCGACACGGGGGGGCATCTTGACTGGACCCTGGACGGTCCCGTCGTCGACAAACATTCGACGGGAGGCGTGGGTGATTGCACCTCCCTTGTTCTGGCGCCCGCGCTTGCGGCCTGCGGGGCGTATGTGCCGATGATCTCAGGGCGCGGCCTCGGCCACACCGGCGGCACGCTCGACAAGTTGGAGGCGATACCGGGACTGCGCACCGATCTGAACGCGGAGCGTTTCCGTGCCGCGGTCGAAACGGTCGGCTGCGCCATCGTCGGAGCGTCCGGGGACATCGCGCCCGCCGACAGGCGGCTTTACGCAATCCGGGACGTCACCGCCACCGTCGACAGCATCGATCTGATCACCGCGTCGATTCTGTCCAAGAAGCTTGCCGCCGGCGCCAGGGCGCTGGTTCTCGATGTCAAGATCGGCTCCGGCGCCATCCTGCCGGATCCGACCGAGGCCGAGGCATTGGCGCGCGCCTTGACCGAAACGGCGAATGGTGCCGGATGCGCCTGCCGTGCGCTGCTGACGGATATGAACCAGCCGCTTGCGACAAGTCTCGGCAACGCGCTGGAAATGCAAGAGGTCATGACGTGCCTCAGCGACGGGAGGGCGGACGGACGTCTGTTCAAGCTAAGCTGTGCACTGGGCGGCGAGTTGCTGCATATGGGTGGATTGGCCGATACGCCCCGGGAGGGGGCGTCGCGCATGGCTGCCAGGATCGCCGAAGGATATGCGGCGACACGTTTCGGCAAAATGGTCGCGGCGATGGGCGGCCCGGTCGATTTCATCGATAATTGGGCGAACCGTCTGCCAGCCGCACCCGTCGTGATCGATGCCGCGGCCGATCGCGCCGGGATTGTAGACGCGATCGATGGCGCCGCGCTCGGGCGGCTCGTGGTCGACTTGGGGGGCGGGCGCCGCGTCGAAACCGATCGGGTGGACCCGTCGGTCGGTCTGTCGGCGGTCGTCTCGCTCGGGACGCATGTGGAACCGGGCGCGCGGCTGGCGCGTATTCATGCCGCGGACCGGCACGACGCGGAAGCGGCGGTCGGCGCCGTTCGTGCGGCCATCTCCGTAAGCGAGGATTTCGATCGTGCTCCTGAACTGATCCATGGGAGAATTGCCTGATGCCAAGGGCGTTTCTGATCGTGATGGACTCGGTCGGATGTGGCGGCGCGCCGGATGCGGCGGATTTCGGCGACGAGGGCGCAAACACGCTGGGGCATATCGCGGAGGCTTGTGCGGCGGGCCGGGCGGACGATGGCCGGGCGGGGCCACTCAAGATGCCCAATCTCGATGCGCTGGGTTTGGGCGCGGCCGTGCGAATGGCCTCGGAAGCGGCGATGCCAGGCTTTGACGCCGTGCCCGAAGGGGTGTGGGGATGCGCGCAGGAGCTCTCGCCGGGAAAGGACACGCCATCCGGTCACTGGGAGCTCGCGGGGGTTCCGGTGCCTTGGGATTGGCGTTATTTTCCCCGGTCGCATCCCGCGTTTCCGGAGGAGCTGATGGCCGATGTGGCAAGGCTCTGCGGGGCGGGCGGAACCCTCGGCAATGTTCACGCGTCCGGTCTTCCAATCATCCAAAGACACGGGGCCGAGCATATGCGGACGGGCTGGCCGATCTGTTACACATCCGCCGACAGCGTGTTTCAGATCGCAGCCCACGAGGACGCGTTCGGCCTGGAACGGCTTCTTGATCTGTGCGGCGCGATCGCACCGCCATTGCACGCAACCAAGATCGGCCGCGTGATCGCACGCCCATTCGTCGGCACGCCCGAAAGGGGGTTTACGCGCACCAACAACCGGCGGGACTTCGCCATCGCCCCCCCATCGCCGACGCTGCTGGACTGGGTGCAGGGCGCGGGGCGCAAAACCTATGGCATCGGTAAGATCGGGGATATCTTTTCGGGACGTGGCGTGGGCACGTCGCGCAAGGGCGGTGGAGACGCGGGACTGATGGATCATCTGCGCGATCTGCTTGACGAGGCCGAGGACGGCTCTCTGGTCTTCGCGAATTTCGTCGAATTCGACAGTCTTTACGGACATCGGCGCGACGTGTCCGGTTACGCGCGCGCGCTTGAGTGGTTCGATGCGCAGATCCCCCCACTTCTACATCGCCTTCGTGATGGCGACGTCATGCTTTTCACCGCGGATCATGGCAATGATCCGACTTGGCGCGGCACCGACCACACGCGTGAACGCGTACCGATCGTCGCGGCGGGCGCGGGCATCCGTGGAATCGGCGTCCGATCGTTTGCGGATGTCGCCGTTTTTGTTGCAGGACATCTGGACGTGCCTGCGTCGGGACCGGGGAGAATATTTTGAACCTCAAGAACCTACCTAAGATCGAATTGCATCTGCATCTGGAGGGCGCCGCGCCGCCCGCCTTCATCCAAGCGCTGGCGCGGGAAAAGAACAGGGATCTTTCCGGAATCCTTGACGGCAACGGCGATTATGCGTATCGGAACTTTTCGGATTTCTTGAAAGTCTACGAAGCCGCCTGCACCGTGCTGCAATCGCCCGAGGATTTCAGGCGCCTGACGCGAACGGTTCTGGCGGAAAGCGCCGGTCAGGGCGTGATCTATACCGAGATCTTCCTTTCGCCCGACTTTTGCGGCGGCAGCGATCTCGGGGCATGGCGGGAATATCTGAATGCGATTCGGGAGGCGGCGCGCGAAGCGGAGCGTCAGGATGGGATCGTCATGCGCGGGATCGTCACCTGCATTCGCCATCTCGGTCCCGAACGGGCCAAGCGCGCTGCGCGCTGCGCCGCCGAGACGGTCGACGATTTCGTCGTCGGCTTCGGTATGGGAGGGGATGAGCATCATGGCCGCCAGGGCGATTTCGCCTGGGCATTCGACATGTGCCGCGAAGCCGGATTGCGGCTGACCACGCATGCCGGAGAATGGGGCGGAGCGCAATCGGTGCGGGAGGCGCTGGATGACTTGCGGGTCGATCGAATCGGTCATGGTATACAGACCATCGATGATCCAGCCTTGGTCGATCGAATCGCCGAGAACGGAACCGTCCTCGAGATATGCCCCGGTTCCAACGTGGCGCTCGGCGCTTGCTCCGGCTGGCCGGATCATCCGATTGCGCGGCTGCGGGGTCACGGCGTGAAGGTCAGCATATCCACGGACGACCCGCCTTATTTCAAAACCACGATGTGCCGCGAGTACGACCGTCTCGCCGAAACGTTCGGCTGGCAGGATGAGGATTTTCTGGACATCGCCCGAAATTCGGCCGATGCGGCCTTCTGTGACGCCGCCACGCGCAAGCTCTTGCTCGAGAAACTGGAGGCCGCTTGATGGATCGGCATCTGACCATCGTCGATCATCCACTGGTGCAGCATAAACTGACGCTGATGCGGGACAAGGGCACGCCTACGGCCGTCTTCCGCCAGCTGCTGCGCGAGATATCGCAGTTTCTGGCCTATGAGGTCACCCGCGCGCTTGGGATGACCACGCGCCGGATCGAGACGCCGCTGGCCGAAATGGATGCCCCGGTCCTGGCCGGCAAGAAATTGGCGTTGATTTCGATCCTGCGCGCGGGAAATGGCTTGCTTGATGGGGTGCTCGAATTGATACCGTCGGCCCGTG